>CALKXZ010000012.1 GCA_938003775.1 uncultured Granulosicoccus sp.
CTCGGCCTCGTTGAGCAATCGTTGCGCTACGTCCGGAGCCGCCCTCATCAGAACCGGTAGTGTTTCTGCTACCTGAGCCCAACCCATCTAGTTGCATAATGCGTATGTCGTTTATTTTCTCCATGGGCTTAACCGAGGCTGCAATAATGCCCTCTACGTGCTCTAGCAACTTGCGTCGGAACAATGAGAAGCGTGCCTGGTCGGTCAAGACATTCTCGGCCTCGTTGAGCAATCGTTGCGCTTCCGCCTCTACAGCCTGGCGAACCTTCTCACCATCAGCGGCTATCTTGGTCTGCTCCGCGTCGCGTTGAGCCAGTATGCTATCCACATCCAGTCGACGTTTAGCCGCAATGGTCTCTTTGGCTGTCTGCAAACCTTCTTCAGCCTCAGTGGCTGCCAATCGCGCTATTTCAGCTTCAGCCAACGCCGCTGATTCTTCCAGCGACTTGCGATAAAGCACAATCGCCTTGTCTATATTGGCACCCTCGACGTCGCGCTCGCGCTCCACCTCTAACCGGCGACGATCAGTTTCATGACTGATTCGCTCCTGATCGAGACCACGTTCTGATTCAATACGCAGTCGTTCAATTTCTTCACGCGTACTAATCTCAGACTCACGCAGCGCTTTTTGCCGCTTGATTTCCAATTGTTCGGTAGCCCGACTGCGATTTGTTTTCGCAGCATCGACCAACGTTTGGCGCTCGATATCGGACTTCTCAATAGCACCCTTGGCAGCTATTGCAGCTTGCTCAACGGAAGCCTCCGCTCCTGTGCGCTGCGCCTTTATTGCTGAGAGCTCAATAATTCGCGTCTCCTCGGCTTCTTCTATGACACGCTTGCTATCAATGTTATGTACTTCACGCGCCGATGAAGAATCAATACGGACCTTATCTAGATTCAACTCAACATCTATGCGTTTACGCTCAACATTGTCACGGCGAGCAATCTCAGCAGTTTCCAGGTTACCTTCCTTAACAATCTCACGACTTCGAACCTTTTCTTCATTGGCAATGCGTTCAGCCGAGAGGCGTGCTTCCTGTTCGATACGAATAGTCTCAATTTCTTCTGCTGATAATATCTGAGACGACTCAACAATTTTGTTGCGTTCGATCTCTTTGGTTCGTATACGCTCTTCTTGATCAATACGGGCAAACTGGGTTTGCTCTCCTGCCAACAACAACGTCTCATCTAAAACCCGTTGTTTTTCTATTTCCAGCGAACGCGTGTGTTGTTCGGTCGCAATGCGCTTCTCCGACAACTGTTCTTGCTGCTCAATCTGAGCCGCTTCGGTGCTTAGGCGAGATTCGATCTGCGCCGTTTCTAAATGTGTCTGACGTTCAATCTCTTTTTCGCGAATTTGGCGGTTAAAACCGATACGTTCAAAATTAATTTCAGCATCCTGTGCGATACGCAATTTTTCAGTATGTTCACGGGCAGCAATTTCCGCACTCTCTATGGCTTTCTCACGTTCAATATCACGGTGCTTGATCTCCTCTTCAAACGCTATACGAGCATCAGCCACTGCTCGCTCCTGACTAATTCGTGCTTTTTCCACCTGCTCTCGAGCGGAGATGTCAGCCGTATCGACCGCTTGTTGTCGAGTAATTTCACGCTGTCGTATTTCCTGCTCCTTGGCAATACGGATCTGGTCAACGTTGTGTTCTTGCTCCAGGCGTTTCTGCTCGGTTGACTCTCGAGCCTTAATCTCAGCCTCGTCGATCTGCAACTTACGCTCTATCTCACGCTGTTGCACATCCTGCTCGTTGGCTATACGCGCCTCACTAATATGTCGCTCTTGCTCAATACGGGCCTTTTCAACCAATTCTCGACTGGCAATCTCCGCGGATTCAATAACCCGCAGTTGTTCAATTTCCTTCTCTCTAGTATCTCGCTGCGTAGAAATACGCACCTCAGTCAACGCCTGCTCGTGCAACAATCTGGCACGCTCAATTTCTTCGCGCGAGGTTATTTGCGCACGTTCAGAGGCGGCATCCTGCTCGGCACGTTCTCTGACTAGTTCAGCACGTTGCTGAGCACGTTGAAATTCAACAGCGCGCTGCTGTTCTAAGCGGGCCTCTTCACTTTCTCTTTCTATTTCCAGCGCCTGCTTCTCGGCCGCAAGATTACGCGTGCGAATCTGAATCATCGAATCCTGTTCAATATCATTGCGTTGTTTACGCTTGGATTCAATATCGGCGATCAGTGTCGTCAAACCTTCTGCGTCAAATCGATTGGACGGATTGAAAAACTCGAGGCTGGTTTGATCAATGTCGCGAATGGCGACCGACTCAAGCTCTAATCCATTTTGCGCTAATGCCGTTTGAGCCAATTCAGCCACGCGATCAACATACTCATTACGATTCTCGTGTAACTGACCCAACGTCATATCACCAGCAATGGCGCGCAGCGCAGATTCGAATTTTCCTCCCAGCAATCCATGGAGGTTCTCTGCCTGCAATGTCCTGCGACCTAGGGTTGATGCGGCAATGGATACAGCATCTGCTGTTGGTCTAACCCGCACATAAAACTCAGCATCAACATCAACACGCATGCGATCTTTAGTCGTTAACGCCTGTTGCTTTTCACGGATGACACCCAACGGCAAGGTATTCATGTTGACCGGCGTAATATCGTGGACCACTGGCAATACGAAAGCACCACCGTCTATCACCACTTTCTCACCTCTGAAACCGGTTCGTACAAACGCAACTTCTTTGGTTGAGCGCCGGTAAAGCCAGTTCATCACCCAGTAAACAATGGCAACAATAATGACCAGAGGGATGATAAAGAGAATCAACTGGCCTATGAATTGACCGTTCATCGTGAATACCTCGCTGAGGTTTTTTTAAGCAAAAACGCGATATAGGATGAAAAATATAACGTCATAGTGCGCACCCTACTCATGGACCGCCCTTGATATTTTTAAATTTGCGCGTCTGTTCTGTCAATGCAACTTCTGTGGGTAGTCGTTCCATGGACGACGCGCCGTAAAAACCATGGCAATTCTGCGTGTTTTCAAGGACAAACTGCGCATCCTCAGGTTGCGCAACAGGACCACCGTGCACCAGCACAATGGCATTAGGGTTAACAGCCAGCGCTGCTGCTGCCCAAGAGTCAACCAACGCTGGACAATCGGCAAGCTGTAGAGAAGTCTCAGCGCCAATCGACCCGCCCGTAGTCAACCCCAAATGGCAAACGATAATGTCAGCACCCGCCTTTGCCATGGCCGTTGCATCATCGGCGCTAAACACATAGGGTGTTGTGAACATGTCTTTCTGGTGAGCCTTGGCAATCATGTCTACTTCCAGACTGTAGGACATGCCGGTCTCCTCCAGGTTAGCCCGGAAGTTCCCGTCAATGAGACCAACGGTTGGAAAATTCTGCACACCTGAAAACCCAAGCCTTGTTAATTCATCGAGAAACACATCCATGTCTCTGAATGGGTCAGTACCGTTAACACCAGCCAGCACAGGTGTATGCTTGACCACCGGCAATACTTCTGAAGCCATTTCCACAACAATTTGATTGGCATCACCATAAGCCATCAAGCCAGCCAGAGACCCTCGACCCGCCATACGGTAACGTCCAGAGTTGTAGATAACGATAAGGTCTATCCCCCCGTCCTCTTCGCACTTGGCAGACAAGCCAGTACCCGCACCTCCACCAACAATGGGTACACCGCTGCTTATCATGGCTTGGAATTTTGCGATCAATTCGCTTCTTTTTATAGTTTTGCTCATCAGTAAAGGCTTTTTTTCAAGTGTGATAGGGACAATCGAGAACCCTGAACAGATTCGAATGTAGCCAGAACCTCGGCTACAAATTCAGGATCATTGATGTGGTGTGGTGACCGGATGAGTTGTCGTTGTGAGGTTTGTCGAACCGTTTGATCTAATGCATCGAACAGTGCCTTATCTGCAGCTGGGTCGTGAAACGCGCCACCAGGTGCATCCAAAGCGGACAAACCACCAAGCGGTAAAAAAAAGCGCACTGGGCCATCCATTTCATTTAAACGTTCACCAATCCAGCGGCCCATAGAGTCGTTTTCAGCCGCTGTCGTTCGCATCAAGGTGACTTGTGGATTGTGCTCGTATAGATTCCGATTGCGGAAAGGCTCGGGGACTGTATCCGGAGCACCAAAGTTCACCATATCCATGGCACCACAGGCACCCACATAGGGCACGCGCGTACGGATCACTGCACCAAAGCGGTCATCGCTTGCGGCGAATACACCGCCCATAAATCGATCGCATACCTCGGTGGTCGTTATGTCGAGTACGGCAGATATTCTGCCATTGTCAATCAGGCTTTCCATGGACTGCCCACCAATACCTGTTGCATGGAATACCAGACAATCAAAGTGTTTGTCCAAGGCGTGAACCAACTGTTGCACACAGCCTGTGGTAACGCCAAACATCGTGATACCTACCGCTGGCAGATCAGTGTTGGTTGGCGTAGTGGTTACAGACGTAGCCGAACGTCTCGCGCTCACCATACCCGCAATTGCTTGCGCGCCGTTGCCAAGCACTTCTCGTGTTATCGAATTGAGCCCTTGCACATCCGCCACTGAATGCAACATCATGATGTCTGATGGTCCAACATACTGGCGAACTTCACCAGAGGCGACTGTGGATATTAAGAGCTTAGGCACACCAAAGGGTAATGCACGCATGGCTGGAGCCAACATGGCAGTACCACCTGAACCACCGGCACCAATAATGCCCAGCACATTGGTTTGCTGGGCTATCCAGCGTTCAAAAGCCAGCGCCATACCAGCCACCGATTGACCACGATCACCGGTAAACACACCACTGGACCCCCGCGGATGAAATGCTGCTATCTGATGCGCCGGAACATCGGCCCCGGAGTGCGCGCCCGAGGTTGATAGATCAATCATCTGAACCGGGATGTCGTGTTGCTGTAGTAGATCACGTACATAGCGCAGTTCAATACCTTTGGTATCCAAGGTACCTGCAACAATAACCTGTGCCCGACCGGTCGGCGCCATTGGTAGCAGGTTGTCAGAGACACCGTGACTGTAATCTCGAACAACGCTGGTACGAGTGCGAGCCGATTGCTCGATTAACAACGGTGATACGGATTTCGACCAGCGGTTGGGTACAGTTGGATTGGACTGGAAAACAACTGTGCTACTCGCTGGCGTGGTACTCACAGAGTCACGACCTGACTCTACCGGCGTGTCCAGATCAACATCAGATTCATCACTGTGACGCCCAACACCGAGCAAGCGCTGTTGCATTGCCCGGTCTGTGGCAAGCCGACTTGATTCTACGAGACGGTTAACAGCGCCGTTAACCATAATAGCGACATCATCAGAAACTGACGTAGCGACACCGATATTTTGCTCGATGACCAGTACATCAACCTCACCGGAATTCGCCAGGTTTATCAGCATCTGTTGCACTTGATTCACAATGACTGGCGCCAACCCCTCTGTCGGTTCATCCATTACCAATAGCCTTGGGTTTAGCAACAGCGCCCGCCCAATGGCCAGCATCTGTTGTTCACCACCGGACAATTGAGCACCACCATTGTTCTTGCGTTCAGCCAATCGTGGGAACGTTGCGTAGATGCGCTCTGGTGTCCAACTACCGTGACTACCCATCATGCGCAGATGCTCATCCACAGTTAATGAACGCCACAGTCGTCGACCTTGTGGTACATAGCCGATACCCATCAAAGCTATCTCAGTGGGCGAACGGCCAGCGAGTTCTTGTCCCTGAAAACGAATCGACCCATTAGATGTTTCTACCAACCCCATGATCGCGTTGCACAGCGTGGTCTTACCCATGCCATTGCGACCCACGACAGACAAGACGCCCGAATCGAGTCTCAGATTGACTCCCTGTAACGCATGTGACGCACCGTAATAAACATTGAGATCATTTACTTCCAGTATGGGAACACCAACGTTGGTGCTTCTGTGCTCACGATTATTCATGGGCACCACCCAAATACAGTTCCTGCACTTCAGGGTCGGACTCAATCTCCAATGGACTGCCTTCCTTAAAGATTAATCCGTTATGCATCATCGAGACGCTCTCAGACACGCGTAATGCAACATCCATATCGTGTTCAATGATGATATAGCCGATATGCGATGGGAGATTGTTCAGTATATCGATCAGTTCGGCACGCTCTGATGGCGACAGACCCGCCGCCGGTTCATCGAATAGAACAAAGCGTGGTGCACCCGCCAGCGCCAACGCAATTTCCAGTTGACGTTGCTGACCGTAAGACAGATTAGCCACCAGGGTGTCTTTAAACTCAAGCAAATGAACAACAGTTGCCAGATCAATGGCGGAATTCAGCAACGCATCATTCACACGGGGTCGTAGCATTGAAAAGCGAGCTCGAGAAACTCCTCGACAGGCTAGATAAATGTTATCGATGACGCTCAACTCGTTAAACAGTAACGATATTTGATACGTGCGACGTAAACCGCGTCGAATCCGTTCATAGGCAGGGAACTGTGTTACGTCCTCACCAAAAAGTCTGATAGTGCCAGCCGTTGGTAGAAAATCTCCGGTTATGCAATTAAACAACGTGGTTTTACCCGCACCGTTTGAACCAAGTACAGCACGACGCTCGCCTGGTTTAACGGTTAGCGTCACATCGGAGATTGCCGCTAGTGCACCAAAATATTTCGAGACGCCTCGCAGCTCTAAAGCATTTGCGGTACCGGCGGCCTGCAAACGATCGGCTACGGTGGTGTTTAGTCCGCTCACAATGGCTTGTCCGTATCAGCAGATATGCTTGGAGACTTGTTGGCAGATGTAATTGCAGACTTACCTAGCGCTCGATTCCACGGGTCACGCAGGGTGACACGGCTACGCCATTTATCCCACAAGCCGAGCACACCATCGGGCGACCAGAGCACGATCACCAGAAAGCCCAAACCGATAAGTAGCTGGAATCGCTCACCCGCCAAACCCATGGAGGTCAGTATATCCAGCGCAAAAGTTCGCAAGATAACGTAGATCAAGGCACCAATAAAAGGGCCTATGGGTCTGCGTAAGCCACCAACGATGGCAATTATCAGTATGTCGATCGCTGGGTTGATGCCAATGGTACCGGGAGAGATCTGACCGTTCAGCCATACCAGCAGAATACCGCCAACAGCTGCAATGAAACCAGCAAATGAAAACGCCGCTACACGATGCGCGGTCACACTAAAACCCAAGGCTGCCATGCGTCGCGAGTTATCACGCACTCCCTGCAGCGCAAGACCAAACGGTGCACGTGATACATAAAGCACACTTAAATAAGCAACCGTAGCCCAAAACAGCGTCAGGTAGTAGAACGGAACAGGGTTTTTCCAGTTGATGCCCAATAGAACCGGCGGCTTTATACCATTGAATCCGCTGAATCCATTGAACAAAACATAATTCTGGCGCGTAAAGTAGAAAAACGCGGCCGCTATGGCGAGCGTTATCATGATGGTATAGATACCTTCCGTACGCACCGCTAACAACCCGATAACCGTACAAAAGAGGGTAGCAATAATAATAGCCACCGGTACGGCAAGCCACCAAGGCCAACCAACGCTAATATCAGTGATGGCGCTACTACCCAAGATAGCCAGCATGTAACCAGCCAAGCCTGCAACCGACATTTGCGATAGGCTGACCATGCCACCATAGCCACCCAAAAACATTAAGCTCAGCCCTATCATGCCCAGAATCAAACCCCAACTGAATATCTGTGACAACACGAAAGAACTACTCACAGCGGGTAACAGCAAAAGCACACAGGCAAAAACAGCATAGCTCGGTGGGATAGAAGACAACCATCTATAGAGCGCCGAGTTAGATTCGCGTAGCGTATGCACACCGCCACTACGCTGCGCCAGCGGTCCAGATGTGTCAGACACTGAAGACTGTTCTGTCGGGTCTACCATAGGTATTTCATGAAATAAGAATGGCGTGTTTTCATGAGTGACCAGGTTAGTTTGTGCTGGACACAAGACCCTGAGGTCGGAAAGCAATAACGACAACCATGATCAAAAAGGTCAGCACCACCGCATACGTGGGAAAATAAACTGAGCCAAATTGCTCGGCCAGGCCGATCAGTAATGCACCCAAGGCAGCTCCGGGTATGGAACCCATGCCACCAACAATAACGACAACCAACGAGGCCAGCAGAAACCGGGTGTCCTCACCGGGCGCCATAGACTGGAAGGTGCCGCCAACAACGCCCGCCATTCCAGCAAGTCCAGCACCAAATGCAAATACCAAGATAAATATGCGTTGAACATTGACACCAGTTGCTGACAACATTTCGCGATCATCAACACCTGCACGAACAAACATCCCAACACGAGTTTTGTTCAATACCAGCCACATCAGTATTCCCAACGCAACCGATGCAATGAATATCACTAATCGAACAATCGGATATTTTAAATAGACTGCTGTTCCATCACTCTTGACAGCACTAATCAATGGCAGCTGCGCTGGTCCAGAAAGCCAGTCCGGCGCTAATATCTGATAGTAATCACCACCCCAGATCCATAGCATCAGGTCTGCCAATACAATTGAAATACCAATTGTTACCAGTGTTTGTCGCAGGTCTTCGCCTTCCATTCGACGGAACACAAAATATTGCAGCAATACACCCACAAACCCTACGACAATGAACGCAACCACAAAACTAAGCAACCACCAACCTGTTGCATCGGCCACTTCGTAGCCGATATATCCACCCAGCAAATACAATGAACCGTGCGCTAAGTTAACGTTTTTCATCAGACCAAAGATTAACGTAAACCCGCTGGCGACCAAAAAATACAGCCCACCGAGCGTAATACCATTAAACAAGGCACTGAGAAATACTTTCTTTTTGCCAAAAATGTTAACGAACTCTTTTGGCCAAGGCGCAAAAATCGCCCAGATAAACACAGCCATCACGCACAATATGATCAATGACCAGACTGGATTTCGGCTGATAAACCTACCCATGAGCATTGATTGTGTGACTGCCATTCATAAAACAGATGTTAATGCGCTCATCTTTGAACGGCGTACCCGTTAGTCTGAGGTTTGCTGAACCGAATAACCCAAATGCACTGAGGGCTGTTCCGAACCCCCTCAGCCACGGTTATACATCATGAGTAATGAGCAACGCGTCTGTAGTCTGTCGGAGGTATACCAACATTAGAAACAAAAAAACGCGTAAAACTAGCCTGAGATGCAAACCCTAGGTCAAGCCCTATTGACGTAACCGCATCATCTGTGATCACTAACCGATTTATAGCCAGTTCCATTCGCAAGGTATTTAGATAGACATTGGGTGTGATACCCACATTTTCGCGAAACAATTTATAAAAATGTGGTCTCGACAACGCGGATTCATTAGCAATATCGTCGAGTAATATTTCATTCCCTATACGTTCTTTCATTAGTCGAGTCGCTTTACGAACCCGATGATCGCGAATACCGCTGCATACATTACGATCAAAACGCCCACCAGGCGTTCTTTGCCAGGAGTTGTGGTGGCACACCTGAGTGAGATTAAACAGATAGTTATCAAATAAATCCCGTTGATCACCACTAATCAGCAGTTCTGCCACATTCTGCACCATTTTCTGGGTATCAGAGGACAGGTCGATACAGCTGGAACCAAACCTTAGCGCGCCTGCAGAGTTACGGCTAACTTCCAAAAACCAAATGGGGTTAATGTACAACAGAAGCATCAGCGCGACACCTTTCTCTTCACTGACGCGCATATCATGTGGCTGCCACGGGTTCACTGCAATGGCCACATGACTGCCGGTGGTGTGCGATTGTCCAGACACCGCCATGATTGGATCGGGGCCCTGCAATTGGAAGATCAAATGACCCTCACGATGGGCATGCATAGCCATCGAGCGGTTTAATTCGTACAAACAGGCTCGACCAAATTTGCCATGGTGGGCGGCGATCGCGCGACTCATTGTGTCCCCCCAAGTTATATAACGTTATATAACGGCAATACGTGAATAGGACAACACACGGGTGAGTTTCGATTCACGCACTGGACCGGTGCAGGTCAAACCTGCCATTGACTGATCTGATTATAAGCAGATCATGCCGGCGAATGAAACCCATACTAACGGGCGGTTTGCGATAACCCACGCTGTCAGCACCTTGTGAGCAATAGCTTTGCCCATTCTTTTTCGACCACAGGCACTACAGATCAGGCAAGTGCCTGAAATTCACAGGAAAATGCACTATATTACTTTTGCGTTAGTCGATTGTGGCATGCTCAAGCAATGTCCGGTTGACCATCTAGTAAGCGGGGCACAGTCAGCGGGTTAGACACTTTCAACGCATCGGGCAATAGAGCATCGGGTAAATTCTGATAGCAAACCGGCCGTAAAAAACGCTCAATTGCTGCCGTACCAACCGAAGTGCTCCGACCATCCGCGCTTGCTGGGTAGGGCCCACCGTGCACCATAGCGTGACAGACTTCAACCCCGGTCGGCCAGCCATTACACAAAATACGACCCACTTTTTTCTCAAGCGCTGGCAGCAGTTTGCGCGCTAACGAAAGATCCGGATCTTCCATTTGCAGTGTGGCAGTCAGCTGACCTTCTAGCGAGGTGATCAACTGGCGCATTTGTTCTTCAGAGTGACATCGCACAATTAACGATGTTGCGCCAAAAACCTCCTCACTGAGCATGGCATCGTGCATAAACGCATCAGCACTGACTGTGCACAAACGACACTGACCCCGATTGCAAGCATGACTGGACACCCCTTCTGCGCATAGTGATACCGCGCTATGATGACTCAGGCGACTACTACTGCTCTCATACGCTGCATGGATACCCGGTGTTAACATAACTTGCGGGGCGGTTTGACGGATTAATTCACTAGCAGCATCGATAAACCGGGTGAGATCAACACTATCGATTGCAATGATCAACCCAGGACTGGTACAAAATTGCCCGGCCCCCAAGGTACATGAATCCACAAAATCCGAAGCCATTGAATCAGCGCGATTCCTCAGCGCCGCTGGCAGCAGGAACACTGGATTGATACTACTCATTTCCGCGTAGACTGGTATGGGTACCTTACGTGATGCTGCCACCTGCATAAGTGCGGTACCACCGCTGCGCGAGCCGGTAAATCCGACTGCTTTGATGTCGGGGTCAGCAGTTAATGCCGTTCCCACATGATGGCCGTTACCGTGCAGCATGGCAAATACCCCTGGATGCAATCTACATTGGGACACGGCTCGCTGTATCGCCTTTGCGGTCAATTCGGCTGTACCTGGGTGTGCCGAATGCGCCTTAACCACAACCGGTGCACCAGCGGCCAGTGCAGCAGCAGTATCACCACCGGCAACCGAAAAGGCTAATGGGAAATTACTAGCGCCAAAAACAGCAACCGGCCCCAAGGCCATGTATTGCATGCGTACATCTGTTCGCGGTAATGGCACCCTTGCTGGCTGCGCAGAGTCTACTCGTACGCCGAGCCAACTACCTTGGCGCACACATTCAGCGAACAGTTGCAGCTGATTGATGGTGCGAGTTCGTTCACTGTCAAGCCGACTCGCGGGTAGACCTGTTTCTAGTTCTGCCCGTTCAATCAGTGCTGACCCAATCGATGCAATTTCTTCAGCGATGCACTCTAGGAATCGTGCTCGCAGCTCAAGGGGCGTTTGACGGTAGCTGTCAAACGCTTCGCCAGCCAGTGAGCAGGCAGCACGAATATCGGCATCCGTTGCTCCACCAAAGGCAGGCTCAATGGTCTGATTGGTCTTCGGATTAATAGCATTAATGGAACCTGCCATGCCACTAAGCTCATTGCCACCGATCAGTAACGTACCATTAATTTGATTATTCATACCTAAGGGCTTTTGATGCTTTTTGATCCACCATCATAGTCCTAATCAATATGACAAATCATCTGAACCTTGGGTCTTGAATGCCACAACAGGCAATCGAAATTGCTCAGCAATTAAATGCCTATCAGTTAAATGCCTATCAGTGATTTTTTTACAGCAATAGCTACCGCTTGCGTTCGGTTAGCGGCATGCAACTTGGCAATGGAATTTCGGATGTGATAAACCACGGTGGATTCCGATATACCCAGGATGATCGATATTTCCCAAGATGTTTTACCTTTTGCTGTCCACTCTAGACAATTGATTTCTCGCGTGCTCAACTGAGGTGTATTGCTATCTGCAACCAAGCGCTGGCTATTGGGGGCAGACACAGAATGACGCTCGACAATTTGCGGGCATAGATTACCAGCATGGGGATCTTTCGATTGTATCCGGTCGTCCGGCCGTATAAGACGATGCACCGCATTGACAGCATTGAGTCCCATTTGCTCAGTCAGTGTATGAATAGTAGTCAGTGGCGGAACACAATATCGACACGCCAGAATGTCATCGTATCCAATAATCGAAATATTATCGGGTACAAGAATTCCCTGGCTGGAACATACCTGAAGAGCACCCATTGCCATTAAGTCGTTGTGAAAAAATACGGCGCAAAACGGCTCACCTCCGTCCAACAACCTTGTCATTGCCACAGCCCCACCACTTTCGTAAAAATCTGATTCTATGATCAGCTGGGGGGGTATTTCCAGACCGCGGCGATTTAACTCAAATACGAAACCTTCTTCTCGCTGACGTACATATTTTCGATCACGCGGACCGGTCACCATGGCGATCTGCTTATGCCCGTTATTGATCAAACAGCTAGCCGCTAGAACGCCACCCTCCCAGTTATCCGAATAAATACAATGCTCGGTCAGGGCGTCGATATACCGACCTATTATGACAGTTGCCGGGAATTCACCACACAGTGTTCTAAGTATGTCGTCATCAAGTGTTGCAGAACAAATAACCAGACCCTCACAGCCAGAGCGCATCAATGAATTGATGGCATCCAACTCGCCACTGGCAGTACCTTGGGCCGATCGCACATTAGTACTGAGCTGGTATTTTTTCAGTTCGGCATCCATGACATCCACCAGCTGTCCGTAAAACGGTGATTCAAAGCGGCGAATAACAATGCCAATCTCACCCGAACTGACCGAGGCATCCAGAACCGGGCAGTGAGCCAGCAGCGGTGGCGTGTCTCCAGCCGATATCGTCTGCTTATTCTCAGACACTATTTTACGGCAACCTGATAGCGATATCTGGTCT
Organism: uncultured Granulosicoccus sp.; assembly: GCA_938003775.1. GTDB lineage: Bacteria > Pseudomonadota > Gammaproteobacteria > Granulosicoccales > Granulosicoccaceae > Granulosicoccus. The sequence goes on from CALKXZ010000012.1 coordinate 13,165, forward strand.
ATCGCGACCCGGTCTATCGCGACCCGGAAGACTATATGTCGTCAAACGATGCAACATCGCTACGGAATGTATCACCGACTAAAAAATTGACCTGGAACAACCGTAACGGCTTGCGCCACAATAAATTTTTGCATGAACGTCCCCCGTGTAGACAACTGTGCTAAGTATCTATTTACTATAACGAATGTGACTGCGAAGTGCTTCTGTGAGCACCATTGTGCAGGCTCACCGTAGTTTCAACATTGCGACTGTGATCAATCACGGGTAAGCTGTTGTTAACTAAGTTAGCTTGCTGGCGTTACGCTGGATCGCTTGCGGGAGAGAGTAGTAGCTGGTTTTTGCCGGTATCACTGCCGCCGAAGGGGAAATAACCCGGAAAACTCTCAGGCAAAAGGACCGTTCGCGATAATAAGCACTCTGGAAAGTCGAGGCAATACCTCGCGCCGAAGGTGTAAGTGAATGCTCATAGAACGCATTCGCAAGTCTCTCAGGCTCTAGACAGAGGGGTATCATTCAGCGCTATAAAGCGCTGAACCCTGTCGTTTTGGAGCTTGAAAGCGTGATGAAATCTGACCAAAGCACTACAGCAAATCAGGCTGCAGCAACACAGCCAAGCCTGCTAACCCACACGGCATTGTGCAGTTTGCATCAGTCACTGGGTGGAAAAATGGTCGATTTTGCCGGTTGGCAAATGCCGGTTCACTACGCGCAGGGAATCATGGCTGAACATATGCAGTGCCGAAACGCTGCAGCGCTGTTCGATGTATCGCATATGGGCCAAGTGGAATTACGCGGTGACAATGTAGCAAGCCTGTTTGAAACCTTAGTTCCAGCCGACTTGATATCACTTAAGCCGGGCAAGGCCCGCTATACGTTTTTCACTAACACAACTGGCGGCATACTCGATGACCTGATTGTCACTCATGCTGGCGATCATCTGTACGTAGTCGTGAATGCATCAATGCGAGACCAAGACATCTTGCACATGAAACAGCATCTCGCTGGGATCGACGTTATTGAAATTCGCGACCGGGCATTGATCGCAATTCAAGGCCCTAAAGCGATCGACGTGCTAAGCCCACATTGTCCACAAGTCAAATCACTGGTGTTCATGGAGTCCATGCAAGCATCAGTGGACGGCGTTCCCTGTCGTGTTTCTCGACTTGGCTACACAGGTGAAGATGGTTTCGAACTCTCTATTCCCAACGAACAGGCTGAACGTATCTCACGCTTGCTGCTCACCAGTGAACACTGCCAGCCGGCAGGACTAGGTGCACGTGATTCGTTACGGCTTGAAGCTGGCCTGTGTCTCTATGGCAACGACATTGATACAGGCACGACACCGATTGAAGCATCGCTAACTTGGGCCATCCAACCCAGACGGCGCGAACAAGGTGGGTTCCCTGGAGACCACTTAATTCAAGAACAGATTTGCAACGGCACCCAACGCAAATTAGTTGGCATCAGACCCTCTGGTCGAATTCCAGCAAGGCACGGCGTTGACGTTCTGAATACATCAGATGACATCATCGGTGTTGTCACCTCTGGCGGGTTTGGACCCTCAGTTCAGGGACCTGTTGCCCTGGCCTACATCACTACCGAACACTGCGTACCCGATACCGCCGTGCAGCTATTAATTCGGGGCAAAAAACACCCTGCCACCGTGGTAAAAACGCCTTTCGTTGAGCACAACTACAAACGCTGATTTGGACCCGTACAAACGCTGAGTTGGACCCGTGTTGAATAGTCTTAGGTTGGATCACCACATCGCGAAATTTGCTATTGCGAGAACAATTGTATTGCAACGATATTCTCGTGCACATAAACCTGCCCCACTACTATCACCTCTTCTTTCTAACAGAGATTCAAAGCATGTCTTTTCAACCCACTGACTACTTTGCCTACGACTTCGCTAACCGACGACACATTGGACCCTCCCCGTCTGAAATTAAGGACATGCTAGCGACAGTGGGTTACGACACACTGGATGATCTGATTGATGCCGCTGTACCACCTGCCATTCGTCAACAAAAGCCTCTGGATTGGGGGCCTGCATTAACAGAACGCGATGCGCTGCATTACATGCGTCAGGTTGCCAACAAAAACACTGTGCATACTTCCCTGATTGGCCAAGGCTACTACGGCACCACCACACCTCCCCCTATTCTGAGAAATATATTGGAAAACCCTGCCTGGTATACCGCCTATACGCCGTATCAACCAGAAATATCCCAAGGCAGACTAGAGGCGTTGTTAAATTTCCAAACCCTGGTATCGGACCTGACCGGTCTTGATATTGCTAACGCCTCGTTATTAGATGAAGCCACTGCGGCCGCCGAAGCCATGACCATGGCCCGCCGTTCAACCCGGTCAAAACAGCAACGTTTTTTTGTGGATGAGAACTGCCACCCTCAGAACATTGCTGTTATCCAGACCCGTGCTGCGCCTTTGGGCATTGAAGTTGTCATTGCCGATCCAGACTCGCTTCAGGCGGATCAGGTTTTTGGAGCGATCTTTCAATACCCCGGCACCTATGGACATGTTCGTGATTTCACAGACAGTATTGCCGCCTTGCATGAGCATGGGGCGCTGGCCATCGTGGCAGCTGACCCACTGGCACTGTGTCTACTTAAATCACCGGGCGAGATGGATGCCGACATCGCAGTGGGTTCTACTCAACGCTTTGGTGTTCCCGTGGGGTATGGCGGCCCACATGCCGCCTACATGGTCGTTAAGGACGCCTACAAGCGCGCTATGCCGGGCCGCATCGTAGGCGTGTCGTTGGATTCTCGTGGCAACCCGGCATACCGCTTAGCACTGCAAACCCGAGAGCAGCACATACGCCGGGAAAAGGCCAACTCCAATGTCTGCACAGCTCAGGCATTGCTGGCAGTTATGGCATCCATGTACGCGGTATATCATGGCCCTGATGGACTTAGAGCCATAGCAGAATCAGTGCATAGAAAGGCAGCAAGACTAGCCAAGGGTCTACAACAACAAGGATTTGTTGTCGAACCTGAAGTGTACTTTGATACGTTGACTGTTGATGTCGGACATTTGCAGAAAACGGTCATGAGTGCAGCGGTCACTAACGGTATCAATCTTCGAAAGGTGGGTACGACACGCATTGGTATCAGCATTGATGAGCAGACTCGTCCTGATACCATTGAAGCCGTGTGGCGGGCGTTCGGCATTGAACAAAAGGATGACAGTCAGGCAAATCGTGAATATCGCCTACCAGCGGCATCTTTACGTACCAGCAACATCCTAACTCACCCCATCTTTCATCAGAACCGATCGGAGGCTGAATTTACGCGTTATATGCGACGTCTGGCTGATCGGGATCTGGCACTGGATCGTTCCATGATTCCATTGGGTTCGTGCACCATGAAGTTAAACGCAACGGTTGAAATGATACCGGTGACTTGGCCCGAATTTGGACAACTGCATCCGTTCGTACCAGCCGATCAGGCCACTGGTTATGCTCAGATGATTGATGATTTGAACGATAAACTTTGTCAAATAACCGGGTATGACGCTATTTCACAACAGCCAAATTCTGGTGCACAAGGCGAATATGCAGGCCTACTCACCATACGCAACTACCATTTAGCGCGTGACGAAGGTTATCGTAAAGTGTGCCTGATTCCCACCTCTGCGCACGGTACCAACCCTGCATCTGCTCAAATGGTGGGCTGGCAAGTCGTCCCAGTTAGTGCGGACAAGCACGGTAACATTGATGTTGATGACTTTCGTGCTAAAGCCATTAAATACAGTGATCAACTCGCCGGCTGCATGATCACCTACCCGTCTACACACGGGGTGTTCGAGGAAACAGTTACCGAAGTCTGTGCAATTACCCACGAGCATGGTGGCCAGGTGTACATTGACGGTGCCAATATGAACGCTATGGTCGGTCTGTCTCAACCGGGTCATATTGGTGGCGATGTCAGTCATCTGAATCTGCACAAGACTTTTTGTATTCCTCATGGCGGCGGCGGTCCGGGCATGGGCCCTATCGGTGTTAAGGCGCACTTAGCAGATTATTTGCCTGGACACCCTGAATTCGATGATGCCATCGGACCTGTTTCGGCCGCCCCATTCGGTTCACCATCTATATTGCCTGTAAGTTGGGCCTATACCTTATTGATGGGTGGTGCCGGTCTAACACAGGCGACTAAGATTGCCATACTCAACGCCAACTACATAGCCGTTCGATTAAAGAATGCCTATAACGTGTTGTTCAGTTCACGCAAAGCTCTGGTTGCGCACGAATGTATTCTGGACACCCGGCCATTAGCCGACAGCGCTAATGTATCCGTTGAAGACATTGCCAAGCGTCTCATTGACAGCGGTTTTCACGCCCCCACCATGAGTTGGCCGGTAGCGGGAACCTTGATGGTCGAACCCACAGAATCCGAACCCAAAGCCGAACTCGATCGTTTTATCGATGCCATGCTGTCGATTCGTAACGAAGCTTTAGCGATCGAAGAGGGTCGCATGGATGCAACCAACAACCCGCTAAAAAATGCACCACACACCGTTGCTGATCTTGTTGGAGATTGGGACCGCCCCTATACACGCGAACAAGCCTGCTATCCACCAGGTTCACTTGGTGTAGACAAGTACTGGCCACCTGTGAACCGAGTAGACAACGTATATGGCGATAGAAATTTGATGTGTATTTGCCCACCGGTGGCGGACTATGACGCTGAAATTGCGTAGCTGAGTGTTGATGTAATTCGAATTTGGCGACTACTGGTAGAAACTTGCTGTGCGAGTAAACTGCTCGCACTCATCAATATCGGTATCGCGCCTCTACACTGTGTTACCGGTGCCTAACTAGGATGATTCACTGGGTTCTAGTGCCTCTGGATACTCACTAAACCACCAGTCACGCAATGCCAAAAATACCGGAGTCAGTTTTTTTGCCCTCTGCGTGGCTGTGTACTCTACACGTGGAGGGACTTCTGCATAAACTTCACGTACCACCAACCCATCCTTTTCCAATGCCCTGAGCTGGTTGGTCATCATGGTTTGCGTAACGTTACCGGTAAGCCGTCTGAGCTCGCCAAAACGTTTTGTGCCTTGGAATATCAAAATCTGGAGAATGATCAATTTCCATTTTCCACCGATGAGTTTAACAATGTCAGGCATGGGGCAAATTCCCTCAACAACGGGAATGGCTACGCCCACTTTTCTGTTGGATTTAGGTTTTTCTGTCGCCTTCATGGTAGGTTCCCGCTCCAATAGTACGCAAGTTGATACTACGTACGGTATAACTGCCTACTTGCGCAAATATAGTCAACAATTATACTCGGTAAATAGCCAACTTTTGAGAGAACTGTTATCTCTTTACTCAAGGAAACGGACGTACTGGCACCGCTCAAAATTGACGTTAACAGCTACAGATCTATCGTCAACTCAATGAATATATAAACAATTCAATGTATATCTAAACGTGGAGGAAAAATGAACAGCACCGACATTGTAGATTCTGATACCTGGCTCATCAAGCGCCTGGCATTGTTAAGAAAAGAAAAGGAACTGACGCGATTGAGAGATAAGCTGAGTCAAGAGCGGCGCAACTTGCCATGCGTACAAATAGTGAAGCCTTATCGATTTACAGATAGCAATGGCGAATATGTGTTGTCCGATCTATTCGGCGAAAACAGTCAACTCATTGTCTATCATTTTATGTACGGCAAACACTGGGAAGAGCCGTGTAAGAGTTGTTCTTTTTGGGCTGACAATTTCAATGGGATTGATATACACCTGGCGCACCGTGATATTACATTTATGGCTATTTCATCAGCACCTATTGAGAGGATTGATGATTTTAAGAGAAGAATGGGCTGGTCGTTCCGATGGCTTTCAAGCGGTGGTAGTGATTTCAATCAAGACTTCCAGGCAGCCAGCACACCTGAACATGTTGGTAAAAATGAGACGTACTACAACTATAAAACTCAACCCAGTTTAGGAGATGAGATGGCAGGTGTTAGCGTGTTCGTGAAAAAAAACAATAAAGTGCTCCACTCTTACTTGGAATTCCCCCGATTTTGTGGACACCTCAAAATGAGCGATAATGCTCCAAGAGGTGCCTCATGGCAAAACGTAAGACTCGTAGAGAACGTCGAACTTTCAATGATGAATACAAAC
>CALKXZ010000013.1 GCA_938003775.1 uncultured Granulosicoccus sp.
GTCTTTATCCTCTCGTGCTATTGTCGGACATTTAAAATCTTGGTTCAACCTTTTGGGTTGGCCACAATCCATCCGTTCCGATGGAGGGCCCCAATTCAGGGGAGATTTTGCTCAGTTTTGCATTGACAGTGGCATTAAACATGAGCTCTCTGCCCCTTACAATCCCTGTTCTAATGGTCTAGCCGAATCCAGGGTGAAGATAGTTAAATCTATCCTAATTAAATGTCTGGGGGAGGGGAAGGATGTACAACGCGCTTTGTACGAGTGGAGAAATGCTCCACGCGCTCATGGATTTTCTCCTGCCCAGCTCATGTTTGGCCGAAGCCAGAATACTCTTCTTCCTCAACCGGCAAGTGCTTTTCAGCCTGTTGATTTCAGTGAGGCGGCTGAATCCAAGGATAAGCTGTTTGAAGGTCAGAAAGCAGCTTATGACAGAGACAAGAGGGAGTTGAGAATGCTTCTTCCCGATGAGAAAGTAAGGGTACAATGTGAGAAAACCTGTTTTTGGGACAAAATCGGAACTGTGCTTAAAGTTAGGCCTGATAAACTCTCTTACCTGCTTGACATTGAGGGAAAGCTTCTGATACGTGCAAGATTCATGATCAGGCCACTGGAAGGAGTCATGGCGCTCGTCGTGGGGCTTGTCATGTGATTTGTTATAACGGGTTCGTCATAGGTCTCTTTCGTATCTGAGTAACTCTGGTGAGAAGCCCGCTGAGGCAGTTGACTCGGCTAAATTATATGCTCAGCTTGCAAATGCATGGCAAGCTGAGCCATGTTCTGTTATCCAACAGAGCATGCTACGCAAAGCAGATACAAAGAGACGGGGGTGTTAAAGACCGGCATAGTAGGCGGCCAAATCCTGGATATCCTCGTCACTTAACCCACTGGCCATGGGTGACATTAACGCGTTTTCACGCACGCCATCACGAAATGCAATCAATTGATTTGCAAGATAAACTTCTTTTTGCCCGGCTAGATTTGGCCATTCAGGATTCGCGCTGACACCCTCGGGTCCATGACAGGCACCGCAGGATGCAGCCTTGCTCTTACCGGCCTCGGGATCGCCCGCAAACGCTGGTGAAATCGACGCACAAAGCGCTAACACGACGAGAACATATTTCATAGATTTTCCTTAAGATATAGGTTTTATAAAGATAGTAACAGCACAAATGCATTACAATACATGAAAAAATTATATATTATATGCGTTATGCTCTAACGCTTAACGAAAACGAGCCGAATTCATGCTCGCTGGCAGCTCACAACTGGCGCTCTACAATCAGATACTTGAGTCTCTCAGACCATGCCTGATGCCCATGCGCGCTGTGAATAATTAGTATACTCCTTGTCATGTACGTTACAAAACATACTGACTTCGCGTTCCGGACCCTCATGCTACTCGCGATTCAAGAATCCAGTGTTCTTATGAGCATTGAGCAAATCAGCGAATCATTAAAGGTCTCAAGAACCCACATGATGAAGGTGGTCAACCGATTGGCCACGCTAGAATTGGTAGAAACCGTTCGCGGACGTCATGGCGGGGTACGACTGTGGTGCGATCACAAGGACATAAACATTGGTACGGTATTCAGACAATTAGAGGAGATTGATCAAATCATCAACTGCGATGATGGACCTTGTGTGCTCCGTGGTGTTTGCAAACTGGAAAAATTATTCCAAGATGCTGCTGAATCATTTATCCAGGAGCTAGATCAATACACGCTCGCCGACCTCGTCATTCATAAGTCTATTTTGCATCATGCTATTTATCGTCATTAAGTCACAATCCGTCGCACATGCCGACAGATTTCAAGCGGACGCCTCGAAGTAACCGTCTATGTAAATACAGCAGTTTTCTGTTGGAGCATCCCACTTCAACCGACACAATGTGAGGTAACGACATGGAAACCTATTCGTCAACATTCACGATAAAGCGACTGTGGATCGTCTTAGTAGTCAGTGTGTTTCTAATGTTCGGCACGCTTTTGTTTCTAGGGCGCGAAATTTATCAAGTAGCGCCACCCATACCTACATCGGTACAGACACCCGACAACGCTGTCGTGTTTAGTGGCGACGATATTCGACGCGGCCAAAATGTATGGCAATCAACTGGGGGGATGCAGCAAGGTTCCATTTGGGGGCACGGCGGATACGTTGCTCCTGACTGGACTGCCGATTGGCTGCAACGCGAAGCGACTGCCTTACTGGAACGGATATCACAGGATATGCCGTTACCAGAGCTCGAAGAAGCCATTGCCAAAGAAACTCACCTGGCGACACTTCGCCAAGAAATGCGGCAAAACACCTATAACCAAGAGACTGGCATCATTACCATCAGTGCGCGACGAGCTGAGGCCATCTCACAGGTTGCCGAGCACTACACCAATCTATTTATGGGTCGAGGCGCTGACTACTTGAAACTACGGTGGGACTATGCATTCCCACTGAATGCTGTATTAACCGAAGAGGAGACGCACGCACTGGGGGCTTTTGTGTTCTGGACCTCTTGGAGTAGCTCTACGCATCGCCCGAATAACACTATTACATACACCAGCAACTGGCCTCACGAACCCTTGGTGGGGAATCGACCCACACCATCCACACTACTCTGGAGCATTGTGTCAATCATTCTGTTGCTCGCTGGCATTGGCGCTATTGTGTGGTACTACGCCAAGCAATACGACCTATGGCGCGATGACATGGAACCTGACGGCGGCGTCGCTCAAGTCGATCTCATTGAAAAGGCCACAATAACGCCATCGATGCGGGCTACAGCCAAATACTTTTGGTTGGTAACGGCTATGTTCGCAGCGCAAGTGCTACTGGGAATGATAACCGCCCACTATGCCGTAGAGGGCCAGGGCATCTACGGTCTTCCATTCGCTGAATACTTCCCGTATGCGGTAACCCGAACTTGGCACACGCAACTGGCTGTCTACTGGATTGCCACATCGTGGCTCGCGGCAGGCCTGTACGTTGCACCCTTGCTATCCCGAAGCGATCCGCCTTATCAGGTAGTCGGTGTCAATATACTTTTCTTTAGCCTGATACTAATCGTCGTAGGATCATTCCTGGGTGAATGGGCGGCTGTCCATCGTTTTTTTGAAAACCTGACACTCAATTTTTGGTTTGGCCACCAAGGCTACGAGTTCGTCGACTTGGGTCGATTCTGGCAAATCTACCTGGCCATTGGCCTGTTGCTATGGGTGGCGCTCGTTCTCAGGGCACTCTACCCCGTTCTCACCACTATCTCGGACAAGTGCCAGGCCATGTCGTCCAGAACCAATAAATCGCTGTTATTTCTTCTCGCCATTGCCAGCTTGTCTATCGGCATGCTGTATATGGCCGGATTGATGTGGGGGCAGCATACCAATATCGCCATCGTGAATTACTGGAGATGGTGGGTGGTTCACCTATGGGTCGAAGGTGTTTTCGAAGTATTTGCAACCACGTTACTCTCCGTGCTTTTTATTCACATGGGCCTGTTACGAATAACGACAGCAACGGTCATGGTGCTGTTTGCCACGATTGTGTTTTTAATCGGCGGCGTGCTTGGCACTTTTCATCATTTGTATTTCAGCGGCACACCAACCTCAGTTATTGCCGTCGGCGCTACGTTTTCAGCATTGGAAGTTGTGCCATTGATGGTTATAGGATTCGAAGCATACAATCATGCAAAAATCGAACATCAGGCGGATTGGGAAAAAAATTATCGTTGGCCTTTCACTTTTTTTACAGCTGTTCTATTTTGGAATTTGGTCGGTGCAGGGCTTTTCGGATTTTTAATCAACCCGCCAATCGCGCTGTACTATATGCAAGGAATGAATTTGACCGCAAATCACGGTCACGCCGCTTTGTTCGGTGTTTATGGCATGATGGGGTTGGGCTTAACGCTGTACTGCATGCGAGGCTTAACCAACCTGGATAACTGGAATCATCGTTTACTAAAAATTAGCTTTTGGTCACTTAATATTGGCATGGCCATGATGACGTTCTTATCCCTACTCCCTCAGGGAATATTGCAAACCTATGCCAGTGTCAATTTTAGTTATGCGCACGCCCGTTCCGCAGAATTTATACACTCACCTATTATGGAGGCGCTGGTTTGGATGCGCGTACCTGGTGATCTTGTATTTGGTGTCGGGGTTCTAGCGTTTGCCCTGTTTGTGCTACAGGCCTTTCGCGGTAATACCCAAGTCGTCAAACTCTCCAGCCAGCCGTCGTAATGTTACTTATCAACAAGACCACAGACAAAACCAGTTCATACAAGCGATCAATATGACAACCGTAAAAGACCTAATTCACGTTGCTCAACAAGACTTGAGAGTCGTTAGAGCGACAGACAGTATTGCTCGCGCATCTGATTTACTGTGCACATCGCGCAACCGGCTCATAGTCGTGTCGGATGACAACGATAAAATGACGGGCGTTGTGTGCAAGGGCGACATTCTTCGCGGCATTCACCTTAAAACCTGTAATTTCGATACGGCTTGCGAATCGGTCTCTGTTAAGGATGTTATGGCATGCCGGGTAACTGACAAGCTGGACGATATCTGGTCACAGATGAGCGCTAAAAATCTTAATGCCATGCCGGTGGTAGACGATACCAATAAGCCTATTGGTGTATTGTCATCAAAATGCGTGCTGGTAAAGCTCTTGGCTGTTGCTCGAGACGAGGATGCCTTAATGCGTGACTATATCAGTGGCATGGGTTACCACTAGCCTTAAGACTCCTGGTCATGACGAAGTTTGTCCAGCCTTATATGATACTGCCGTTCAATTTCTGTATTGGCAAAACTGGGCATCTTTTCGCCAACGACTACCTCTTTGAGAATGTACTTGGCCCCGCAATACATACAAGAGGCTTCACCTTTTTCATGCAATGGAATATACACGTGCGGATGCGAATTCCACAGTGACATTTCTGGCATCGGACAGGTCAACGGCAGGGATTCCCAATCTACATGATAGACATTCTCAGCATTGGGTAAAATGTTCTTTTGACCGGATTCGTGTCGGTAGTACGTCATAGATACCTATCTCAAAAATGTTGAACACTGTTCAGAGCGCACGGCTTCAAACACTAATCACTCACTAGGGTTAAGTTTATACATCATAATGAAATAACATATAGTCCCGTAATATGCGGACGTAACTATAGGTGAACTCATTTTTGACGGTCAGTAGAGTGACCGTGTTGTGATAGCTTCTATCCACCACTTCCTGCATAGACGCTTGTTTGGTATGCAGTTCACCGATATACCATTCCTGAAATTCGAGCCATTTACCAGGATCGCTACCAAACCATTCAGCCAAGGTTTGGCTCGGGGCAATATCTTTAAACCAAAGATCCGCATTCACATGGTCTTTGGACAACCCTACAGGCCAAGAGCGGTCAACAAGAATACGACAACCGTCCCATTCTTCAGCTCTTTCGTAGACGCATTTCAAAGTTACATTCATAAGTGGCAGCGGCCCGATGGAGCCTTAAACTGTGCTGGCACTATATCATGTATTTATAATATATCTATATACAGCCCATAGTGGGGCGACTGGTGAAATCTGCCCGCCTTACTTTATTTATTGCGCAAAAAAACGCCCTTACTGAAAACCAATGAGGGCGTCACATGGGGACCGTCAAACCTACCGCGGATTCAGGGTTGGGTACGCTTGCGTGTAAATCCAATCAGTCCTTTTGGCAGGCACGTGACAACCCAGGCAATCGGTCTTGTAATCTGCAGCCACGTTAATGGCAGGCGCGTTGGTTTTGTACAAACCCCAACCCCAACCATCTCCCCAAAGTGGGTTATCTGCGAAACGACCCTCTCTGTCCTTGACCATGACAAACCACTGCTTAATGTCCGACGCGTAGCCAACACCTTCACCGGTTGTGTAGGATCTGGATACGTGGCCGCGTAATTCTTTGACTAACGTGGCCCCGTCTGGAAATTCACCGGTTTCACGGTAGGCCTGCGCAGCCTCTTTTTCGGTGTAAACATCATGGAAACCACTGGCGCCACCCTCGGGTACAAACCATGAACCCAAGTGAACCATGTTCATGCGAAAATCTTCAGGCAGGGTAATGTTGCCGTCTGCGTCGACATGCGGCGAAAATACGTCTTGAGCTGCTGTTGATACTAAGTGAATCCCCAGCAACAGCCCAGCCGCTAGTAGACCCAACCGAGCTTTGTGCATCATTTTCATTCCTCAGTCACCGAAAACTTACTTGAGTGAATCGGAGGTTCCGCCAATAGCCGCCATACCAGTGCCTTTACCAGCTCGCAGCACAGGGTAGTACTGAGTGAAGACGAAATCATCGCCTGCCGAGGCCGCATGACAAGCGTTGCACGATTCAGTCGGAAACGCTGTTGCCGTGGGCGTTAGCATTTCATGATCCGGCGTAGAGAAACTGTAGTACGCCCAATTGCCAGGCTCATCGGGAAAATTTGCCTTGCTCTTAATGGTGGCTTCCAGACCGATATAATCGCCTTGAAAATAGCCATTACCACTCACAGCAGCCTTCGAACCAACACTGACCAGCTCTTTGACTAAAATCGTACTGTCGCGGAATTCACCGGTTTCTTTCCAATGTGCCCAGCTTTCCGGATCAATGTACACATTATGATGCTCAGGGAAGGCTGCCTTGCCATCGTTCATATCGTTCGGTGTTACTGGTGTTCCAACATACACCCATTCACGATAACCTGTGGGTCGCTCCAGTTCGCCATCTTGGATAGTGAAGTAGTCCGCTGCGAAAGTATTGGTTGTAACCACGACTACCAAACTCAATAAAATACCAGCACCCCACTTGATGTATTCAGTCTTCCCAATCATTATTTCTTCCCAGAGATTAAAATGTTGTTGCGGTAGTCGCGATATGCCGCTCAACCATAATCGAATACATTCCCCAATCGGTAACCCAAAGGATCATAAAAGTGCCCGAAAGCCTCAGCGAAGAATATAGCTTTGATGTACTCGCGGACGTGCTCGATACCATGCGATTGCGTGGAACTATTTTTTTTCGCTCCAAACTGGCAGCACCTTGGGGTATGTCCTTAGATTCATCGGGTATGCCACGATTTCATATCGCCCTATCGGGCATGTGTTTTGTGGGTGCAAAACAGTATCAGCCAGTCAATGTAGACGAAATGGATATCGTCATGCTCCCCAATGGAAAGGAACATTGGATAGCAGATCAACCCGGGCGTGAATTGGTCCCGAGCCAACACGCTAGTGAGGCCTGTGAACTGGGTAGGCCACTTTTTCAAGTTGGGAGAATCACCAATCAATTAATGTGCGGCTTGGTTCGTTTCGACACACAAATGACGCACCCAATCCTTGATACATTTCCCGATATTCTCCATTTATCGAATATTGATCATCGTGAATCAATCTGGTTGACCGTTATGTCAATCAATACTGAAATTGAAAAGTCAGGTGGTCTCAGCGGACGAATCATAGACAAACTTACGGAGCTGTTAATCCTGCAAATTCTTTCTCGCTATGTTAGCCAGAATGAGCAAACAAGCGGATTTCTTGCAGCGCTTGGTGACCGACGTATTTTGCATGCGCTTACGTTGATTCATCAACAACCAGCATATAACTGGACCTTAACGTCACTGGGTGCACAGAGCGGTATGTCCCGCGCAACCATTGTCCGACATTTTGAAACATCCATCGGTCTTTCGCCAATTGCTTATCTCGTGAATTGGAGATTGGTAAAAGCCTATAACTTAATCAAATATTCTACGGCTTCGATTGACGAAATTGCAGAGACTGTGGGATTCAAAACAGCAAGAACATTGAGCAAAGCGTTCCAGCGTCGCTACGGGGTAACTCCCAACAATCTTAGAAGAGGCAAGTAGTGCGTATTAACTATCGAGCTAATGTGCACTCACGACAGTCTTCATTCTTGTAGTCATTCGAACAAAAAAATCCACGCTAGTTGCAAACCATTAGTGCCGAGTCGCCATTGCGATCACGGCTATGGCAATTTGTTTGGCATCAGTGGCTGGGGTCTTTGTGTATCCGAGATGTGCCGTGACTATGGCACCGTCTTTCAACATCATAAGTTGACTGGCTAACTGTTCGGGTTTGTCCAAGTCTGCAGCCTTCGCCAAGGTCGCAAAGTGGCGAAAGAGTAACCGCTTGTGGTCCGCCGACTGTCTGTGAATAGCGTGTTCCGAGTTCTGATATTCAGAAGACGCTTTAATAAACAGACAACCTTTAAACTCAGGCGTGCAAAACCACTCATCTAATACATCGAACAAGACAATAAGCTGATCACGTGGATCAGTAGCTAATTGCTCGATGCGCCGATAGAGCCAGCGACGGAAATTCTCATCACGTAACCGCAATACGGCGAGTATCAAATCCTCTTTCGACCGGAAGTGGTTGTAGATAGACGTCTTGGAAACGCCCACCTCCTCTGCAATTTTGTCCATACCGGTGGCATGGAAACCATCGCGGTAAAACACCAACAAGGCGTTTTGAATCAGTTTTTCTCGCTTTGATGGCCTCATTGAGCCTCGCAAACCCTACCGTTCGGTTAACATTAAAAATCTCTATTTTTCCTGCGATTATCGCAAAATAATTGAGCCTTTGTTGACAATATTAGAAATACTTCGATATTATTTGTACCGATCAGTTAAATTACTCAACTACTTGTCCCTTAAGCAAGCAATAAGGGCAAACAACAAGAGCGCGCAAGTAAGAGCGTGCTGCAAGCCAGCCTAATCAAACACGCTCACCGATCCAGGAGTCAATAGATGAACCGCCCACCTCTACCGCCCTTCACCGAACAAAGTGCCATAGAAAAAGTACGGCTTGCCGAAAACGGTTGGAATTCACGTGACCCCGAAAAAGTGTCATTAGCCTACACAACGGATACTCGCTGGCGGAATCGTTCTCACTTCATCACGAACCGTGCGCAAGCAAAAGCCTTCTTAACTGAAAAATGGGCGAAGGAAAATGAGTACCGGTTGATTAAGGAGTTGTGGGCGTTTACTGAAAATCGTATCGCGGTGCGCTACGCCTACGAATGGCATGATGACAGCGGCAACTGGTTTCGTTCATACGGAAACGAAAACTGGGAATTTGACGATCATGGTTTGATGAGAGAACGTCACGCGAGCATCAATGACCTACCGATCAAAGAAGAAGATCGCTTGTTCCGTTGGCCTCAGGGTACGCGTCCCGAAGACCACCCTGGGTTGTCTGAGCTAGGGCTATAAACCGGTTAACCGTCTAACAACCCGAGTGCATCAGTGTCGACGTGTATGACCAAGATGAACTGTACGCGACAGATGGTCCAACATAATCATCGCGCCTGATTGGCTGACAAACGATTCGGCCGCCTCAGGATCAGTAATGATCAGTGCACTCACTTCGTTGAGCCCGTGGTCAAGTAGCAGCGGGCACAACGGAGCAGTTGGACCCATCAACAGTCGATGTGGCACCTGGGTGGCACCTGCCAATAAGGGCGCAAGGCTGGCATTCATCAGCGTTTGCGCCGTTATCACAAGCGTTCGTGCATTGGCTATAACAGCGCCAGCATTATCAACTGAAATATCCTGGCCCACAGGCTCACGCTCAACGATAACTGCCCGCGGCAACCGATTTAGAATATCGCGAAAGCCACCAATAACGACAACGCCATCCCCAGGCGGCTCAAGCGTCGATAGACCGCCCCAGGTTTTAACCCCTGGGTAATTCGCAGCCGGGCGGTTCCAGTAGGTATTAACGGCCGCCAAACCCAACGACCGGCTTAGCGGATCGGTACTCTTCAGAAAACCTGCCAAGTCAGCCAGATCGTAATCGGCAAAGCCTTCTACCGGGCGAATAGAGCGAGCGCCCTCGGTCTGTCGATCTGGACTACGCGCAACTCCGCAAAGATCACCGGCACGAATTAGAGTCCAATTCATACCGATAATAATGTTATCCACCGTAATTCCGCCAGGAACACTCTGAGCAAGATCACACTCCAACTGCCCTGCCCCAAGTGCCTGCAGTACGGCGAATCCATCTGCCATTGGTGCGTTGTTCTGCACTTCTTTGTTTGCCTGAATCAGCACACCTTGCTTGTCTGAAGGACTAGCCTTGATTCGTAGTACATCGCTGCCCTGTTCAACATACCAGCCCGCTGCCGACAATTCGTGCACAGTTTGATGCCATGCCTGAATGGCATGGGGGGTTGTGACATCGAAGCTCAGTTCACACATTGTTGGGATCATTAAAAGCTTGTCATTGCCGAAACGGCAGAAAAAGCTGACACATGACATCAGCCACGGCTATAAAACTTTTTTAACGACACTTCTATATTATGAATATAATATACATGAATATGAGCGTCGCCTTGCCTGTTAATTGACTCGGCGTCGCAATGCCATTAGTTCGCAACATAACTCGGAGCTGACATCAATGATTGCAGGCTCTAACGTTGATGCCAACACAGGAAACGATGATGCCAAAAATAATGATCAAGCCTCATCCGGACATTTGTCCAGATGGATTCGAATTTGAGGCTGAACCCGGCGTGTCCATCTGTAGAGCGATACTTGATCAGGGCATTAATATTGAACATGCCTGTGAACTGTCATGCGCCTGCACAACCTGTCATGTCCATGTGCGTCAGGGACTTGATAGCCTAGACGAGGCTGACGAGTTAGAGGAAGACTATCTGGACAAGGCTTGGGGCCTGGATACCGACTCCAGACTCAGTTGTCAGGCGATAGTGGCAGACGAGGATCTGGAAATCGAAATTCCAAAATACACTATTAACATGGTCTCCGAAGCACCCCATTAATCGCACCTTAGGTTAAACCACGATCAACCGGGGTCAAATTTATCCGGGTACTTGTTTTTTACACCATCCCAATCGGCCGCGTCTTCTGGCGAGTCAATCATAACCGTGAGTACCGGCCACACTAACGAGTATTTGGCATTGATGTCGAAGAAATGCTGTTGATCTTCGGGCACATCTTCACCATCAAATATTGCATCAACGGGGCATTCGGGCACGCACAAACTACAATCGATACACTCTTCAGGGTCTATAACCAGCATATTTGGGCCAGCGTGAAAACAATCCACTGGGCAAACTTCCACACAATCGGTGTGCTTGCAGCGAATACAGTTGTCCGTGACGACATAGGTCATATTGATTCTCCAACTATCGGTTTCACACTACAGCAAACATCAGTGTTAGGACTAGGGATAAGTATGACAGGGTGATTCGACGTGCGCATCTAACCAGGCTTTCCATCAAGTCTTGGTCTGCAAAATTTGGCACCGTATCTCATGATGAACAACAGTGAGGCGGATGCCCATAACAGTGATGACAGCACGACCGCAGGGTTATGCAGCGACGCACTCAAAGCCGGCCCGGTAATTCGAACAACAGCTGCGACTATTATGAGTGCAAATACACATACGTCTGCACGATCGGCTACCAGTGGCATACCCAGATGACCACGTGAGGTCCGGACCATCATACCGAACGTTAACGTACCCAAAGCACCGACCGTCAAACTATGTGTTGCCAACGTCGGTTCCAAAGCACCAACAGCGCTCAAGGTTCGCAACAATAAATGTAGCACTATCGCAAAATAAGCCACGTGCAGTACCCAGACCAGTGGCGTGCTCCGCGTCTTGATTGACTTCCAGAGTACCAATCGACTGGCATGGACGAGAGTCGCTACACAGCCAATGACCACCATGTACGAACTCTGTAACTGCAACAGATCAGCAACAAAAAGTGCAACGATGCTCAGCGGCGCGGCCACATCAATCAACGGATGATTGCGCGCACGATGACCCGGAATACCATTATTTGAAAACATCGGTACCACTCGTCCAGTCATGATAACCATGATCAGTAATACGAGATTGAGTGCCAGTTGCACGCCGCTCCACGCAGGCAGTTGGATCCATCCTAGCTGGGCTGCGTGGATGCACAAACTCGCCACACTGAACAGTATAAGGATGACGACAAAAAAGTAGTTTCGGCGGTTCGCAGTTGCCAATAACGGCAGTGCAAGCGCGGTGGCAGCCATTAGGACAAACGCGCTATTAAATAGGGCTGACGCCAAGGCATACGCACACAGCCCCAACACTCTTGAAACCAGCCACAACATAAACAGCGCAGCCAGCGGCTTACCGCTAAGCGTTGGTCTACCCGTCCAAACTTGCCCCGCCGTTAGCACAAAGCCCACTATGACCGCAAGAGCGTATCCGAACAACATCTCGTGCGCATGCCACAGAGGGCTGATCGTATACCCAGACAGCCCAGACCATTGAGCCGCCCACAGTATCATTGAGATTGCCGAGAACACCGCGGCACCCAGATAAAACGGCCGAAACGCTAAGTTCCAAAGCGCCCATCGACGCGTCGCCAAGGTCGTTGGGTCGGGTTCATTGATACTAATCAAAGTCACCGGTGATCACTGTACTGTACGCTGCTGTCGCGTTACTCTCACGCTGTTGCACGTAGTTTTCATGTTGGTATTCCATACACGCAAAAGCACTTGAATCGTCAATAAGATTGTCAGTTGACATCATACATGAATTTAATATATATATTATTATCTGAGTGACCGACGCGATAACGGAGCGTATGCTATTACGCATTCACTCAGTCTTTTTCGGCTCAATTTGTATAACAGTCCCTATGCTTTCTCAGTTAACAACCCATGAACGACGCCAAGCACAGCTTGCGTCCGGTTTAGTGATGATAATAGGCCTGTTGGTCGCGGTGGTCGGCCACGATAATATCATCGCCGTACACGGCGTAGCGGCTGCGCTATACGGCGGTGCGTTGCTGCTAATGGTATACCGTTATCGTCTTGCACCAGAGCCGTCCGAAGATCGGCTATCTCAGTACTACGACGACCCCACAAAAGTTGGCATTGTCATATCCCTGGTTTGGGGCGTATTTGCCATGGGTGTGGGTGACTGGGCGGCATGGTTGATGGCCTACCCAGATGCCACATTCGATGCAGCCTGGGCCAGTTTTGGCAGGATTCGCCCGGTGCATACAACAGGCGTTATCTTTGGGTTTGGCGGTAACGCACTCATAGCAACTTCATTTCATGTCGTTCAACGCACCAGCCGTGCTCGTTTACCTGATCAGTTCAGTCCCTGGTTTGTGTTACTAGGATTTAACCTGTTCTGTCTGTTAGCTGTCATTGGTTATCCTCTGGGTATCACTCAATCCAAAGAATACGCTGAGCCGGAATGGTATCTGGATCTATGGTTGGTTATCGTGTGGGTGACGTACTTGTTCTTGTACCTTAGAACGCTGGCCCGACGCCAGGAACCTCACATCTACGTAGCCAACTGGTACTACTTAGCTTTTATACTGGTTGTTGCCGTCTTGCACATTGTTAATAACCTTGCTGTACCTGTCGCTTTCGGTGCGGCGAAAAGTTACTCGCTATTCTCTGGAGTGCAAGATGCTATGACGCAATGGTGGTATGGCCACAACGCGGTGGCCTTTTTTCTCACCGCTGGGTTTCTGGGCATGTTGTACTACTATTTGCCCAAATGCGCGGGCAGGCCCATCTACTCGTATCGCATGTCCATAATCAGTTTCTGGGGCATCACGTTCATGTACATGTGGGCCGGCTCTCACCATCTGCATTACACCGCACTGCCCCACTGGGTTCAGACCTTGGGCGTGGGCTTTTCTGTCATGCTATTAGTCCCCTCCTGGGGCTCTGCCGCCAACGCACTACTGACGCTAAACGGTGCATGGCACAAGGTTCGTGACGATGCCACATTACGCTTTATGATGGTTGCGGTTGTGTTCTATGGCCTCTCAACCTTCGAAGGGTCCTTTCTTGCCATACGACCCGTCAATTCACTGTCACACTACACTGACTGGACAGTGGGCCATGTACACGCAGGTGCACTTGGCTGGGTAGCGTTCATTGTGTTCGGGTCAATCTACAGTATTGTGCCCTCACTATGGAAGCGCCAATCCATGTACTCAAAGTACCTGATCGAACTGCATTTCTGGCTGGCACTCTCCGGCACACTGATCTACCTCATTAGCTTATGGAATGCGGGTATTACCCAAGGTCTCATGTGGCGTACTTATGACGATTCTGGTGAGCTGGCGTATTCGTTTCTGGAATCAATGATTGCGATGAAACCGTACTATGTGGCTCGCGGGGTTGGCGGATTCTTGTTTTGGAGTGGTGCTTGTGTGGCGCTACTCAATGTCATCATGACCATTCGTCAGGCGCGGGTTGCGGATAGCTTGCCGCTAGACACGGCAGGAACAACCAGTCCGGTTGCCGTAACAGTGGACATGCCCATTACGGTGAAGCAACCCTCATGATTATCGGCACACACTTTAAGCTGGAAAAAAATTCTCTGGCACTGGTATTGGCCATTATTGTCGTGTCCGGTATCGGTGGATTTGTCGAGATTGCCCCATTGTTCACGATCGACAATACCGTCGAATCAGATCCGGACATGCGTGTGTACACGCCGCTGGAATTAGCCGGTCGAAACATCTATATCAAAGAAGGCTGTTACGCCTGCCATTCGCAAATGATTCGAACACTCAAAGACGAGGTGGATCGCTATGGGCATTATTCGCTTGCGGCTGAATCGAAGTACGATCACCCCATGTTATGGGGTTCCAAGCGCACTGGCCCCGACCTGGCACGGGTGGGTGGCAAGTACTCTGATCAGTGGCACACACAGCACCTGAACAACCCGCGCGACGTGGTTCCCGAATCGATCATGCCCGCGTATCGGTGGCTACTACGTAACCCGCTAAACACGAGCGATTTATC
>CALKXZ010000014.1 GCA_938003775.1 uncultured Granulosicoccus sp.
CGATGTATTCGACTTCAGGCCGTCTATAGATACGAACAAGCTGGCGGGCGCTGCTATCGGCTTAGGTTTGGCAGCAATCCTGTCAAACTCGATGAACAACGAGGAGTCTGAACAGGAGGATGCCTCTGAACCAAATGGAGAGAGCACGGCGGAGGAAAACCGTGACACTCCTTCTCCAGCGCTTGATGGTGATCCGTATAATCCATCGGAGGTCGGCAAAAGAAGGTCCGAACTACGTCGTTTGCTCGGCTCAAATGCGGACCCCTGACTCCTCGATACCAGATCAAGGTTCTGGCCGAGACATGGGTGGTCATTCAGCTTCTGATGGTACGCCACATGATACTGGCGAGCGGAACGTTAACAGGCACGAAGAGCATTCTCGACGGCCCAAAGGTGGATTCTGGAACCAATGAGCACTTTCCCTCGGTCAATCGAATTCCCTTCGAATGGGGGGAGGCAGCGTTTCGTATTGTCAACTCAAAGCACCGAATCTGACGTCCAATTCTTCTCGCTTGAGTTCACGGGAATGTTTTGGAGCGACAATGCCGAGTCGCAAGGTGGTCTTGTGAGTAAATCCGGAGCTGTTATCCACGAAGTTGAAATACATCGTGATCGTTTACTCGAATTGGCGCATTGTCTGGAAACCTGGAAGGAATCGCATAAGGACTTCAGTTTGTCTATAACTGCAGAGTCTGTAGTCGATTCGCTTGTCCTCGGCGTCTCAAAAGACTCCCGCCTCTTGTCATCAGAAGAGAAACCAGCGCTTTTTGTCAAATATAGCGGTGTCGGTCTATTTGAAGTTGCTGCGGTCTATCTGATCGACGGAACGTGTATCGATGAAAGTCTACGCGGTCTTTATAGAGTACTGGGTGATCAGCCTGCGGGCTAGCGGCAGAAGGTGCTCACGCTGCTTCGACGTCAACGATCAATAGTACTTTTGATATGGTTTAGCGCTTGAGCAGCTTTCTGAATTTGTATGCCCTGAAACGGATGTAGTACAAGCAAATCCGAATCATCCGTCACAATCAGTTCTGCCCCAGCGGCGAGCGCAGTGGCGATGACCATATCGTCGTCAAAGTCGGTTGGTACAGATGGTGTTGGTGTCAAGAACGGTTCGCACGGCGCTCGGCACGCACCGCATCGACTTCAGCCTGAACCTCTTCTTCCGTCATTGGCGGCAAGTTCACCGCTGCAAGCCGATCGGCGGCGTCGAACAGCTCATCAATGCTGCGCTTCTTCAGTCGCTCACGCAGCATGGTCTCAATTGCCTCGGGTGATAAGAGTCCGGCACTCCTGGCCTCCTCGACGAGCTGTTCCGGCAGCTCCAGTTCAATCGTCAATGCGGTCATCGTTCTCTCCTGATCATGATCACGAGGCCTGCTGTTGGTTGATCAGTGCCTCGAGCATCTCGTTGATCATCTTCTGCCGGGCGCGTGGTAGCAAGGCCACCTGCTCGAGCTGACGCTGGAGCGTTGGCGTTGGTCCGCGACGGCTCGTACCCTTCGGTATCGGTTCTTCGAGTAGCTCGGCGATGCGTTGTCCGAGTTGTCGGTAGAAAGCCTGGTCTTCGGGTGTCACGGCCGCTCTCACTGGCACGATCGATCTCATGAGATTACCCCGGGGTTGTTGAACTGGGGTTGACACTACTGTGAAATAGAGTGCTCTGCAACAGAGTCATTTATGCAGAAAGGGCTTGACAGGGTTTTGGCCCTATAGGCAG
Source organism: uncultured Granulosicoccus sp. (assembly GCA_938003775.1). GTDB lineage: Bacteria > Pseudomonadota > Gammaproteobacteria > Granulosicoccales > Granulosicoccaceae > Granulosicoccus. Next base: position 1,721 of record CALKXZ010000014.1, read on the forward strand.
ATAGGGAGTTGGCTAGTTTTTTGGTTTGAGTGGACATTTGATCTACTTATTTATAGGTCATTCTGTGCACCTATATTTAGGTTATTAAGTAGTCCCATATTTAGGCTTTTGTGCTCTGCCTGACATATTAAGCCAGGGTGGGCTGCTCACAGGGTATCTACTGTACACAACCACATATCTCCTCTTTAGCAGCGTTGATGCTGCGCTACTGCCCAGCAGCAGCACTGTCGTTCTGTAAGACAGCTACCGGACTAACAGTGTCAATAAGAATAATGGTGTACATCTCACCTGCGATAACCGTGATCGGAACCGGTGTAAAACGTGCCAATGTATCAGTCAGTACATAGGTGCCAGCATTAACGGATGTGTAGTCGTCGCTTGGGGTAATACTTGCTGACACATCAGTAAACTGCACCTCGTTGCTCCCCGGATTCACACCTTGTGGTACCAGCGTGAAGGTCGTGGCCCTATCTATGTTGCCTAGCATGTTGGCCTGGATTACCCTGACATGCGCAACCGTCTCATCCGGTGCAATACGCAGTGTACGTAGTGCGATGACACCAAGCTCGGTGGTGCTCATGAGCGATACCGAATCACGCGCAATGAATGTCGTGATAGACGATGCGGCTAAATCCAGAGGCTCGAACGTGACTGAAGTTGAGGATGGCTCAGTGCTGAATATCTGTAGCGCACGTGTGTCAGTTGAAAGCGTAACCGTATTGCTGATGCTGCCGGTTGTTACAGGTGTGTCGAACAATGGGGTGGATTGATCGGCAACGGTGGCATTAATACGATTGGACGATGCATTCACCACTGTTATCAGTGGTTGGTTATTGTCACCACCTGTAAGCAGATTCTGGAACATGCTTTGCGAGGAGGTATCTGCCGGATCGGTCTCGTTGCTGCCGGGAGCTTCGGGCGTCATAGAATTATCGGGGGTCGCGCCCGGAGGTCCTTCATTGGATATCGGACCGGTGGCGTCAATAGTGGTTGAGTCACCGGTACCAAAGATTCCACCGTCGCAGGCACTGAGCAAAATCAGAATAATCCCAGCAGGCAGAACGTGAAAACGCCACAGGTTTGGAGTTACGTTGTTCATTCGGGGTTGCTCTCCTCGATTGCGTCCTCTATCCAGTAGACACCGAGTCCTATACGGTGTTTGCCATCTCCCTTTGTCGCAGGATTGTTACCCCGGTCATAACGTGACAATGACTTGTCCAGGTCTTTGAGCAGTTTCATGGCCTGCTCGGCGCTAAGTCGTGCAAACGCGTTACGCCCTTCGGTTGTCACATCGTCGTAAGCCACGCTCATCTGTAACCGTCTGTGATCACTCTGGCTCAGGTTGTGTTCAAGGGTGGTCAGTAGGTCGGTGGCGCTGGTGGAAAATAGATCCAGCATTGCAGATTCACTTTCGTGTGGAACATAGCCTTTGTGTAACAACGTGACCTTGCCCTTAGCGTGTTTTACAGTGCCCACACGCTCCAGCTCATCAAGCATGGCGCGCGCCGGAACATCACCGCCGTGACGTTTAACTAATTGATTGAAACTATCTTGCGGGTCTCCATAGTCCAGTACTTTGGGTCTACCTCGAGAATTTTGGAAGTCTTGGTCCTGTAACCAACCGGTGACCACGCGTACGGCTCGGTTGTGCTTACTGACACCGGTATCTACCTCGCTAGGCAGTTCTCGTATCCGTTTAACCTCTTTACGATTGATACCAGTTACGATGGCAATACGTGACACGGTCGGTGACTTGTCATCAATGCCAAAGTGTTCGCCTGCCTCAATTACGTATGACTGCTTCGCCCAGTTGGCAAATTCGGCGTGTGAAACACCATGGCGCAGCAGCAGTCTCACTAACGGTGAGAGCACTCGGGTAACGGCTTTTTGCAGGGATTCGTGCATACTTCTGTCGTGAATGCTATTAGGTCGAAGGCGCCTGTAAAGTGTACCTTTGCTGCGTAGGTTGTCGAGTAAGTGCAATTGGACATTACTAACTGGTTGGGATAATAATCCCATGCCTTAGGGATAATAACAGGAAAGTAGCGTGAATCGAAAAGTCAGCGGCAAGCAAACCAAGTCAGTTGGGTCCAAAGGCAAGAACAAAACCCAGCATCCATTACCCGCTTCGGGTTGCTGGATTAATATGTTTGAACCCGCTATTGGCGAAATGGTGGGCGCTTGTGGCTATGACTACGCGTTGATTGATATGGAGCACAGCCCGTCTACACTGGACTCCGCTTTGCCTATGATCAGAGCGGTGCAACTCGGTGGTGCCAAAGCGCTGGTGCGAGTTCCCGATAAGCAAACTGAGTGGATCAGCCGCCTAATGGATATGGGCGCCGATGGTGTCATGGTACCTATGGTCAACACATTGGATGAGGCTGAACGCTTGGCCAAAGCGACACTGTACGCACCTGACGGTACGCGCGGGATGGCAGCTGGTATTGTCAGAGCCAGTGGTTACGGCGTGGACCTGGATTCGTATCTTGCCAACTACCGAAAAGCGTTCTTACTGATGTTGCAAATTGAGACGCGACAAGCGGTTGAAGTGGTTGACGAAATTGCAAAAGTTGAGGGTGTGGATTGCGTGTTTATCGGTCCGTTTGATCTGGCGGGAAGCCTTGGCAATATGGGCCAACCAGAACACAAAGACACGCGCGCAGCGATTCGAAAAATAGCCAAAGCTGTTAGTAATGCCGGTAAACCTCTATCTACACTGACAAACCCATCGCGTAACGCTCGTAAGCTGTTTACAGAGGGCTACGATATCGTGTTCAGTGGCAGTGATGTGGGCCTGCTTCGCCAAGCAATGCTGGCGGATGTTGAGCAGTGCAACAAGTCCATTCAAAGACTGGCCGGCAGCAAATAGAGGTCAGTAAACGTCGGTTTTCCATCCACACATTGAGCCGTATCCAAAGGCACCACAATCATCACGGTCTCGTCAGAGAGCATGGCTGACAGGGCAATGGTTTCGATCTCTTCCTGACGCTCTGCGCCGGAGCTGGAGGCGGTATCCATACGCAGCACATTACTTCGACAACTGCTCGGCCCGACAGCATGTCCACCAATATGCAGTGTCAGAAAATCACGACCATCGAGTGTTCCACGCTGCACTTGTGTGAGCTGAGTGGCGATAGACACCTGAGAGAGATGAGATTGCTTGTCTTTCTGAGATACCGGCGCGGCAACGCCTGCTGTGGCGGCCATGCACAAAGCGGCCAATGCGGCTCGTGAGATCGTGTGGATGTTGTTCCTGCTCATTACCTCTTTCCTTTGTCGTAAACCACTTGCGCCGTGTCAGTTTGGACTGCGTTAAAACGGATCACAAGCGTTGATGGGTGGTAACGGCCACCAACTCTCCTGTCTTTAATTGATGGTTTGTGCGTAGTGATGCATTGGTTCGAACTATCAATGGGTCTATAATTTCTGCGAAATCAGATAATTACGTGTGGGTAAAGCAAATGACTCAGGACTTGCTGTCATGATCAATTTGTCATGTTTATTACCGTTTGTGTTCATTGAACAAAACTTGAACCATTACACACTTGTCAACGGAGGCTGCTAGCGAATCCGTCACATTACTGGACGACTGTTTGTCTATTGGGCTACATTACTGCCCGTTGATGGGAGATCAGAGACCGCTCTGAATCCGATCAAATCTGAATCGTTTTCCTTGCTGGCAACGCGTCAAAATGCTGACTCAGGCAAGCGTTTAAAAACCTAATCAAGAGATCCAACTATGTCACGACGTCATTTTTTGAAAACAGGTGCGGGTGCAGCAAGTGCTGCGGCTGTTGCCGGTACCGGACTCATTACATCCGCTCCTGCTATTTCACAAGGGCGTGAAAAGCTTGTGATGGTAACTTCTTGGGGCCGAGGCCTGGCTGGTGTATTCGATGCTGCACAGCATTTTGCTGATTCGATCAATACCATGTCAGATGGCACGCTGGAAATTGAGATTAAGGCACAGGGAGAGCTGGTCTCCGGTCTACCAGCGGTTTTTGATGCAGTGACCACCGGTCAGGCAGATATGTATCACGCTGCAGACTATTACTACGTTGGACAGCACCCAGCCTTCGCGTTTTTTACGGCCATTCCGTTCGGCATGACACCCATTGAATTAAATAATTGGTATTACCACATGGGTGGTCATGAACTGCACCTCGAATTAGGGGAAGAGTTCGGTCTAGTGTCGTTTCTAGCCGGCAACACGGGGGCACAGGCAGGTGGTTGGTTCCGTAAGGAAATCAACAGTGCGGATGATTTCAAAGGTTTGAAATTCAGGATGCCGGGTCTGGGCGGCAAGGCGCTGGGTAAGTTGGGCGCATCGGTGCAAACTATTGCAGGTTCTGAGGTGTATCAGGCCCTGGCCTCTGGCGCCATAGACGGCACTGAATGGATCGGCCCGTGGGCGGATGAGAAAGCGGGTTTTCAGGAAATTACCAAAATCTTTTACACCTCTGGTTTTCATGAGCCAGGTGCAGGCCTGACGCTGGCAACCAATGCCGATCGCTGGGGCACGTTGAAGCCACATCATCAAAAGATGATTGAGGTCGCTTCAGGTCATGCAAACTCCTGGAATTTGCATCAATATCTGGCCAACAATTCGTTGGCGCTGGATCGTTTGGTTGCAGGCGGTGTTAAGACTCTGGAATTTCCAGACTCTGTGTGGGATGCTTTCGGTACAGCATCGCAAGAGGTTATAGATGAAAACATGGACGACGAGTTTTTTGCCAAGGTGCATGCCTCAGTAATGGAGAGCATGAAACTGTCTTCGCGCTGGACTGCGCTGTCTGACGGTGCCTATACAGCTCAACGCGATCGCGTACTGGGCTAATCGTTTTTAGCTCCAGTAGTATGGAGTAGCCCAGCGATGTTGGCTGCAACGCAGGTACTGGTATGTTGTTACATACTAGGTATCTCGTTGCAGCTTTTTGTTTTAATCGTCAGGAATTTTTTACGGAGGCGGGCTTGGCTTCATTTTTAGTGGTACTTACCGGATTGGGCAACGGCTTTGTTGATCTGGTCATGTTGCCGTGGACTCTCTGGCAGTGGTTTGAAATGGATGTGCTCAAAGAGCGCATGGTTGCGCTGGCGCTTGCCGGTAAATCCGTTGAATTTCTGTACATGATGCTCAGCCTGGTATTGCTGCTAGTCGTACTGAGTTTAATCAGTCGTCGCTTTTTACGCCGGACCGTACTGAGCCTGGAGGCTTTTAATCGGAAAATTGGTCAAGCTGCATCGTGGTTTGTACTGTTGCTGATGTTTCAGCAAGTAATGATCATTGTGATGGGGCAGGTCTTTCGCGGTAATGAGTTACTGTTTTCGCCGTTCGGCATGCAATTGTCCAATGCCGAGTTACAGTGGCTATCGGGCCAACTGAAGTTCTACAACGCTATTCTGATTGCCTTTGCATCAGCCTACACATTTATAGAAGGTGGTCATGTGCGGGTGGATCTGGTTTACGGCAATTTGGGTTATCGGGCCAAACGTTTTATTGATTTACTGGGTTCGATTGTCTTCATGCTCCCTGCAACAATTTTAATGTGGTGGTTCGCCTGGCCATTAGCCACTAATGCTGTGTTCAGCCAACGGCCAATGAACATCTTCTCGGACAAAGCCAGTTGGCGAGGAATGAAGTTTGAATCGTCGGGCACCGCCGAATTCACTTGGGTTTGGGCTTTTAAAGTGCTGATCCTTGTGTTTGCTGCGCTGCTGTTTATTCAGGCAGTGGCCTTTATGCTGAGAAATTTATGGGCTCTGTTATCCAAAGATGCAGATGTTGAATCTCATCCACTGGATACAGGTGCACCTGAACCGCTTGAACCTGATATTAATCTAGGTCTACCCAAAGCATTGTCGGGTACGACGCTGGCAACGGCGCCTGCAGCGACACAGCAGGGGAGTAAACAAGAGCGCGTGCGCGTCCCCGTAGACACCAGTGCTCGACAGGCCAAGGAAGCGCTGGCTTCCGCTGGCATTAGTGCTCGGCAGAGAGCACGCAAAGCAACACGCTCAACGGCGAATTTAGCCACTCCATCATTAGCACCGGCGCGTAGTCCCACTACGTCCAAAGGAGATCTATAAGATGTTTTTTGGACTGGACGGCGTGGAAATCTCGCTGATCATTACGTTTACCTGTTTGTTCATTGGCATCCTTTCAGGTTTTCCAGTGGCGTTTGCAATTGCCGGCTCGGCCATAGTGAGTTTCGGCATCATTGCCGTTATGAGTCATGCTGGCGTGCTCTACACATTGGTTGAACAAGGCGGTTCGACGGAGGTTGTCCCGGTGCTGCCACAGGGCTGGGATGGTGCGTTTTTGTCGACTATTTCAACTTGGTCCAGTGGTATTTTTTCACGTGCATTTGGCGGCAATGTGGAAACTTTGCTGGCGGTACCGTTGTTTGTACTTATGGGTATAGCGCTTGAGCGATCTCGAATTGCCGAGGATCTGCTCACAACAATGGCACGCACCTTTGGCAGCTTGCCTGGTGGTTTGGCCATATCTGTTGTGCTTGTTGGAACGCTGCTCGCGGCTAGTACTGGTGTTGTCGGTGCAACAGTGGTTACCATGGGATTGATCGCGTTACCGACCATGTTGCGTGCCGGTTATTCCAAGTCTTTAGCCACGGGTGTTATCGCAACATCGGGTACGTTGGGTCAGATTATTCCACCCTCCATTGTGATCGTTCTGCTTGGCTCTATTGTCGGTGACATGTATTCAATTGGCCAAGAAAGCCGTGCAAAGGAACTTGGTGTCACCGTGATGGACATGCTCGGAGAGCCCGCGGTGTTGTCCACGGGTACGCTGTTTAAGGCCGCTTTTATTCCAGGTGTTGTTTTGGCCTTGCTGTATGCAGCCTATGCCTTGTTCTATGCGTTGCTCAAACCTAATGCAGCACCTCCTATTAAGCATGAGATAACCGAACCGGGTAAGTTTGATGTTGCCGCTCACTACGGCCATCGCACCGGCTTGCTGGTCTTTCTGACTATGGCACCGCTGTTTGCGCTAATAGCGGGTTGGGTTTATTTAACCGGAATGGGCATCGTCAGTGCACAAGATCTCCCGACTGACTCAGGATTAATTTCACACGGCACTATGGCGTTGGTCGTTGGTGCTACGTTTGTGTTATTGCTAAGCCTGGTGTTGCAACCCCAATTCGCTAATTTTCCAGTACTTATCGGTCTATTGGGCGTGATTGCTTATGTACTGGTCGATCTCTATGTACTCGATGCTGCGGCATCACCAGGGCGTCGTTTTTTGTCTTATGCACTGCCTACGCTGCTGATATTAATAGGCTTGCGTGCGGCGCTGTCTCGGCTGGGTAATATTGATGTGCTGCGCGTGGTATCCCCGCCCGTTATATTAATCGTGTCTGTGCTTGGTTCGATTCTCGGTGGCGTAACAAGCCCCACGCCAGCGGCTGCACTGGGCGCCGCCGGAGCAATTATGTTGGCCGCTAGCCGGCTGTCTCAAGGTGAAAAAGGCGCTACCAGGATCGTGTTGTGGGCATCGTTTTCCATCGTGATACTCCTTTTAATGCGGGGCAATTTCGATTTACGTATGACGTTAAGCGAGATCAGCTTGGAGAACCAGATTGCCGTGTGGGTCACCATCGTTGCTTACCATGTGGCAGTGTTTGGATTGTTGTTCGCCTGTTTTGTGATGTTCAATAAGCGCGTCATGTCACCGGTAGTCAGAGAGACCACCAAAGTCACTAGCATGGTGTTCATGATCTTAATAGCCTCCTTGTTTCTGAGCCTATCGATACGTGCCTATGGCGGGGAGCACTATATTCAAGAAGTCCTGCGCAGTATCGATGATCCGCGAACATTGTTGCTGGTGGTTATGGCCGTGTTATTTGTGCTTGGGTTTGTGCTGGATTTTATCGAGATCATATTTATCGTGATCCCAATTGTGGGGCCAGTTATCTATGCCACTGATCCGGCGCTGATGCCGCCCGAATGGATTACCATCCTGATTGCGGTAAACCTGCAGACATCCTTTATCACACCGCCGTTCGGCTTTGCATTGTTCTACTTGCGCGGTGTAGCGCCGCCGTCAGTCACTACTGGGGATATCTATCGGGGAATATGGCCATTTGTGTTCATTCAAATTTTTGGCCTGATTATTTTGTGGAATTTTCCTCAAATCACCACGTTCCTGCCCGATCTTCTGCCGGCTAATTGATCTTTATTTTTAGTCGTTTCAGAATATTTCGTGCGCTGTAAAAGCCAGCCTAGTGAACTCATGTGCATTCGGCGTTTTACGAACGATCTCGCACAGGCGATGGCAAAGCGGGGAAGACACTACCCCGCTTTTCGCATCACTTCCATATTGGCCAGGCGGTTTGCTGCACGTCGATCACGTTCTATATTGCCACTTGCTGTGAAGCGGGGCTGAGATCGACGATCACCCAATCTGTCTTTCATTTCACGTCGCTCTATGCCTTGCTGATAACGAAAGTTCATACGTGACGTGAGCTCGTTGACAGCACCGGTATTGTGAAGGTTCGTAATGTCATTGTCAGAGTGATCAGACAGAGACTCAGTCGCGTGTGCCGGTACTTTTCGTAGCGCTGAGTTGGAACCACGACGCTCCTCCAGAATTTCTATCGATCCGGACAGTGACATACGGACCACGTCACCGCTGTTGAGTCGCTGACAGACACCCGATACGCCGACAATGGCTGGTAAGTCGTATTCACGCGCGACAATGGCTGCATGGCTCAGCCAACCACCAACTTCAGTGACAATACCTCGGGCCTGAGAGAACAGTGGATACCAGGTTGGGTCAGTCATACGGGCAATGAGTATTTCGCCTTCCTTAAACGTATGAATTTGGTCTATATCGGTGATTACCCGAACCTTACCTACCACTTCCTGCTCACCGGCCACGCGCTTGCCGGAGAGTTCAGTTTGAACGACGGCATCAGGCCGAGTACCGGTCAGCATATCAATGCGTTCCAGATCGCTGATCGATAGTGATGCAGGTAATTGCAATGATTTCCAGGCAATGGATGCCTCGAAACGTTGATCAGCGGTAGTGATCAGCTGTTGCCTGACTTGTGGGTCAGCCAGTTGTATGGCTTCATTAATGTGTAACTGGAAAATGCGACCGTTAAGCTGGCATTTTTCATCAATAGCCAGCAACAGTTTGCGAATTTGTGCCAGTTCTATGAGACAGTAATGTTTGGCCTCTTCCTTGAGTCGCATAAAGTTACGAGCACGCTGCACAGTAATACTGAGTACTTTGCTGCTCGGTAACTCACACTGCTCATTAGAGTCGGTAGCAACCTCTTCGTGTTTGACTGCTTGCGATGAGCGTTCGATATACTGCCGAACCAGCTGCAAATCTTCATTGAACCGAGGTTCGGCCAGCTCATAGTCCAATGGTGCCCGGTGCCCGAATGTCATTAGAAATTCTTCGATCGCTTCGTGAGACACCGTGTTTCTATTCAACAGTGACATGGCACGGCTGACGACGGTCTCTTCGTGATCATTCAAGAAGCGTGTTGGCTCGAGTTTGGCAGCGGCGAGTTTATCCAGCGCGCTTTTCATGTGGAAGTCTGCGCTGATATTGATTCGCTCGGCTGCACAGTACGTGTCCTGAACAAATCGATTAACCCAGGCTTCTAGTAAATCGGTAGCAGCCTCTAAGCTCAGTCGTTCCATGGCGATGGCATTACGTTCAATCATTTCTGACTGAAACTGAGGCAAAAACTCAGCTCTAAATTGTTCTTCAGTTGCTTCGGCGTTGCGCGCCAGTCGGAAAGAGGCCAGTGCACCTGGTCCCTTACCCAGACGGCGACGCTCTTCTTGCTTGTTGACATACGTCCAGCCAAATACTGAATTGATATAGGGCATGGATCTGAAGTGGACATTATAAGGAATCCCAAGCTCATGACAGGCTAGATCGGTGCTGCCACCAGCTGCCCACAGACGTTCCATGAAGTCGCTGCTGAAAGGGGTCGGTCTTGGCAATAGTTCAGAGAGTTCATTCTGAACATATACCGGCTCTTGAGCATTTATTTTCTCGCTACTACGGAACCGCTTGCGTTGTCCTAACAGATTGTTGAGTAACTTGCGTCGTTCACTCTCGGCTAAATTCTTCAAAGAACTCCCAACACTGATTGAACGTGTGATGTCGCGTGCTTGGAGTAAGTAGAATGTTCCTTTGGCATAGGCCCACTCGATATCCTGTGGGTGCTCGAACAGGGCTTCCAATTCTCTTCCCAGTGCCAGCAGTGGCGCTACATCAATAGGCGGGCGAACCGCATTGCTAGACTCCTCTTCCAAGAGTTCTCCGGTTAATTTACCGTAGGCGAAAGAATCCGGTGTGACGTTGCCGCTGACCAGGTCCTCGCCCAGCCCGGTGACCATTTCAACCATCATGGCGCCGGTTGTGGCCGGGTGTTCAGTGAACATGACACCGGCGTATTCTGCCGGTACCATTTTCTGTACGACCACTCCACCTTGATCGAATTCGACGGTAGCGCCGGGTTGTTGTGCGTTTTGAGTGTAAGCGGCGGAGCGTTCGGAACACAGTGAGTCGTACACCTCACGAACAGCGGGCTCCAGAGCATCACGGGTTACGTTGAGTATGGATTCGTACACACCTGCGAAACTACTGTCCTCTCCATCCTCATTAGCCCCAGAGCTGCGCACCGCCACTTTTTGTGTTTTAAGACTTTTCCAAAGCTTGTCCAGCTCTTTTGCCTGAAGCTTGTTCCACAATGGCTTGTCAGGTCGTGTCCGGGTGCGGTTGGTAATTTCGCTGGTAAATACAAACCCATTGGGCACGTTGTATCCTGCTTCGATGAGTTGACCCAGACGCGCCGCCTTCTTACCCGTTGATTCTGGCAACAGATGCGCCTGTGATAATGGAATGAGTCCGGTATCTTCTATGGTGTTGGTCTTGTCTGCACCGGCTGAATCCCATTCCATCAAGTTTCCGATGAGGCGGAATAGCGCGCTCTGCGCTATCAGGAACACCATGCTAATACTCAAGTACAAATTCACAGCCGCACCCAGTGTCTGTAGCAGCCACATAAGAGCAACACCGCCGAGTGCATATAATAATTTTTTTCGCAGAGTCTTCGCCGGGCTCTGTGACGCCAGCACGCCAACAAAAAGAGCGCTTGCCACAATCGGCATGATGAGCAGCGGATCAGCAGCCGATGCAGAATCGAACCACAAGAAAGACTGATCCCAGCCAGCACTGGCTTTGCTCACGGCTGAATAGAACAGCAGCATCAGAGACAACTGAAACAGGCTGGCCAACATATTAATGACTGGTCTGATTTTGTATCGCTTGTACAATTGCATGGTGGCATCGGTCAAAGCTCGCGGATGATCAGACAATTCATCTTTGAGATCAGCCAAACGACCGGATAGGGATTTTTGCACCCGAGTGTCTCTTTCCGCTTTCAACGAAAGTGGCAATAGAACAAATCGAGTTAGCAAAACTATACCGAGCAGTGCGAACACATAGTGACCGCTAATATCCACCAGCTTATTGAGTAGATTTTGCATCGGTGTCACAACATAACTTGCCAGAGTTAGTTGCTCCTGGTTCTGCTTCCAAGCCGATACATGCGCCCGTTCAGTGTTCTTAGGTACATAGTATTCATTGGGAACGGTATAACGACCGCGAAAGTCCAGCCCAGCACGCTCCAGGCGCAGACCAATTAACTGCGAATAGAAGCAGCTTCGCTTGTCGTAACATGCGGCGATGTAGGGTACGTCTTCCAAAGAACTGATTCGATCAGCTAGGGCTGCACTACTTAGTGCCCGCATGGTTATATTATGGGCGCCTGGAAGATGATCTTTGACAAAGTCATTAGGATAGCGTACGTCCAGAAATTGTGCACCCGATTCACTAACGAGCTTATTAACATCGGGAGTGTCTAGCAGTACGTCCTTGTTTTTGAAGTCGGGTAGCTGTCGTAAATCAGCTATGGATAAGTCAACCTTAGAGGATAGAGGGCGTGATTCGGTCATCCATTTCTCATAGCCACCCATCATGAAATTACATTCTTTTCCTTGCTTAGTGAGTTCACCACACAATTCTGAACTGCGATTGCCTGAATAGCATAAAAGCAGTGTTTTGGTATTGTCAGTGAACAATGATGAGCGCGCTAGGACATCTGGGTAACGCAGGTGTGCAGCACCTTCTATGGCACCAACTTCAAATTCTTCGTTCTCTCGCACATCGATGATGTTGACTGGCACATCGTCTTCTAGCCACTGGGCCAAGGTTTGTGTAGAAATACCTTGGGGGTGAGTGAGCTGTTCACTAAATGACAAGGTCTTGATACTGGTATCACCAACAGTTTGACCGTTCTCAACTGATTTTCGAACAAGGTTGGTGTGCAGTCGCTGATTTTTGGCATCCAGTGAGCTGGTGTACTGCAGCATGTTGGCTGACAATGAACCGAGTAAACATACACCGGCTAATGCCAATATGATTTTTCCGCCGGCTGAGCTTTGTTTGCTTTTTCGGCTGATTTTCTTTTTAGCAGATACAGCAAACCCGCCGAAAACCACGCTGAGTAAGCCCAGTAGTTGAGCAACACTTGCCGATAAATTGATCACAAGATCTGGCGAAGGAATTGCTAAAACCTGAGTGCTGAACATCATTAACATGACTGCACTTAGCCAACAGCCATACCTTGCCATTGGTCGCTGCATGCAACGAGTCCTTTTGCGTTTTATATTTTTTATAATATTCATGGCGACAGTCAAATTACGCAGCCTTATCTAGCGTATTGGTATCTTCATCCAATAGCTCAGATATACGGGTAGACAACCAGAAAACTATCTTTTCTTCCAACGCGTGTTCTTCAAAAGGTTTGGAAAGATAGTCATCCATGCCGGCTGAAATACACTTTTCTGCATCGCCAGTCATGGCGTTGGCAGTGAGTGCAATGATAGGTAGATGTTGCCCCTGTTTTGCATCGGTTTGTTCACGTTTTCTAAGTGCCTGAGTAGCGGCGTAACCATCTAGCACAGGCATCTGGCAATCCATTAGTACCAGGTCAAAATCGTCATTGGCAATTCTGTCAAGCCCTTCTTGACCGTTGTCGGCAACATCAGCGTGAAAGCCTATTTTTTCAAGCATACCGATGGCCACTTCCTGATTCACGGCATTATCCTCGACCACCAGAATATTGATACTTGAGTAAGCACGGCGTCGAGCCAGTTTGGATTCGTCTTCTATTTGGGTTTCTTGGACTTTTTCATGCACCGCGCGTTCGAGTATTTGTCCAAGCTCGGAGCGTTTAACAGGCTTGGTAATTTGCGCAGCTATGCGTGGATTCTTGTGCGGGTAGAGCTCTGGCACTTGTTCTGTAACATAGGCCATGGGTACTAATTTAATAGGGTCGAATACCGGATCAGCATCGACACAGCGTGCAAACACTTCGCCAGGCATATCACTGAGTTGTGCGCTGAACAGAATGATGTCGGGCATTTCGTTGTTGATAGCAGCATCACGGATAACCTCCAGAGCCTCAGCGCCTGTGGTGACGGTGGTAGTGGCCAGAGACAACTCTGCAAGCAGGGTTTGCATCAACTCACAAGCAGAATCATTGTTTTCAACCAACATCACGCGTCTTGAACTGATGGTTTGTAACTGTGCTTTTTCCGTTAACGTTTTACCCGAAACTGGCAGCGTTAACTCGAACCAGAACTCGCTGCCTTGACCAACAGTTGAGGAAACACCGATCTTGCCACCCATGCCCTCTATTAAGCGCCGACTAATAGCCAGACCCAGTCCGGTGCCTCCATACTTGCGTGTGGTTGAACCGTCCGCCTGCTCAAAAGACTGAAATACTGATTGCAGGGCTGATTCTTCAATGCCGACGCCGGTGTCTGAAATACTAAACAGCAGGCGGGATTCTGTATCGTTGTGGCTTAGCTCTTTGACGCTTACACGAACTTCGCCTTCGGTGGTGAACTTGACAGCGTTGCCCATCAGGTTGGTTAACACCTGACGTATTCGTGTAGGGTCACCCTTAACGTTCTGTCTGACGCTGCCTGAAACATGGCACAGTAATTCTAGGTGTTTACTGTTAGCTTGTTCAGACAGTGCGATAGCGCACCCTTCAACGACCTCTTCGAGATTGAAGTCGATTGTTTCGAACTCTAGCTTGCCCGCTTCAACCTTCGAGAAATCCAGAATATCGTTAATCAGTGTGAGTAGTGATTTCCCAGAGGTAGTGGCGATCTTCACTTGCTCTGTTTGTTCTGGGTCAAGCGATGTGCCCTGTAACAGCGAAAGCATACCCAGTACACCGTTCATAGGTGTTCTAAGCTCGTGCGACATATTGGCCAGGAATTCAGACTTTGAACGAGAGGCTTCCTCGAGCTCCTGCTCCTTCTGTTTGCGTAACTCCAGAATATTACCTAATTCGTTAACCGAACCACCCAGGTCCATTAATTCGCGTGCAGCAACAATATCCAGTTCGCCGCTGGCCTTGTTGGCTTGTAGGAGTAATAGATGGTTGTGAATTAGTCTTATGGGCGTCACAACCAGTCCGTTAATCAGTCCTACCACGATCATGGCTAGCACCAGTGATATACCCGATGCATACAGATAGATTTTGATTGCGTAGGATTTTATTTCAGCCTGTTGTCGTTGCACATTCCAGGTCACGTCTATCCGACCGAATGACTCTCCTTCGAGCAAAACATCGTGTGAAAAATCTAAACACAGCTCTGGCGCAATGGGGGAATCCTTGTTCCATTGAGTCAGTATTTCGTCATTCTCGTTATAAATACTGACCGCTTCTACATCCGGGTCGTTGTCGACCAATTGCTTAATAGTAGTATCCAGAACTGGTCGGTCTTCACTGAGGATGGCGTCTAGAGATGTGGCCGATAACATCGAGACTAGCTTTTGTGTCTGGTCTCGAAAGTTTCGTTCAAAGGCAAGGTTTTCATTGAATCGTACGAACTCTGCAGCCGAAAGCCCCACAGCCAGAATGGTGCATCCCATGACGAGGATAATCTGTTGGCGTAGGGGCCAATTTTTAAATAGTCTTGCAAACACGGCTATATATGCTCTTGAGTTGACGATTCGATGGTCAATAGATGTCTTCTGTCAGTGAGATACTATTGCGCTGGTTGAGTCGTTGAGGAGTGACCAACCTCATCATCAGGAATCGTCAGGTTTATCGTGAATGTGTTAGGACTATTGGGATTGTTTGCTTCAAACAAGCTGCGTGGCAATGTAATGTTGACAGTGACTAACCGATTGTTAGTTTGATGGACGTGATTCATGTTTACCGGTTGCTCTGACATCGAGGATGCGTGTGATGTTGTGCTGGTCGCCATAGGCGCCTGTTCAGCTGCTTGCATGAGAGGCTCGTGTACGATGTTTGATGTGGCTTTAGCTTCTGTGACTTCTGTTTTTTCGTGCTCAGCGAAAAAAGCCTGATTGTTTTCCATCGCTTTACGGATGACTTTGTAGTCATCATCATTTCCCTCTAGAAAGCCATCAATTTTCAATGTGGCCAGAGTCTTTTTGCTTTTGACTTGTAATAATGATTCGCGAAGTGCTTCTAAGACGTCTGGCTCCAGGCCAGATCGAGCGATCCAAGGCTTGGTTACATTCGGAAAGCGAACCAGTTCACGTATGTTCTCGCCAGCGTCCACCAGTTTTACAAAGGTTTTCTCGTTCAAAGCACCGGCATCAAAGCTCCCAGCTCCAACAGCTGTGCCTACCTTGTCGTGGCGTCCCAAATAGTCGTAGCGGCTAAGATCGCCTGCGCGGATGCCAGCTTGTTCCAATTCGAGCTGGGACAAGAAGCGGCCGATAGTTGAACCTTCGTCGCCAAAAGCAAACGACTTACCTCGGAGTTCGCCAATTGACTGAATCGGGCTGTCCTTACGCACGGCGATGATGCCGTAGAACACTTTCGAGTTTTTGACGTTTTCAACAGACAGTATGCTGATGTCCTTGTTCATACGTTTGGCCTCAATGTAGGAGGCCGGTCCGAATTTAGAAAAGTCTACGCGTCCGTTGATCAAATGAGAGATGCCCTGGTCGTAGTCTTTGGCAATCTGCATACGGATATCGACGTCACGTCCCAGTTTCGCCGACATGCTCGCTTCGAGCTCTTTGAGAATCGGTCGGTATACCTTCACCATGGCCGAAGGTTTGTTAGAACTATAAACACCAAAGTTAAGTCTCACGGTGCCTTCAGCGTGTACATGAGAGCTCAGTGTTGAAACCAGTGAGGCGGTTAGTACACCCGCCAGAATAAGGCCATTTCGGGAATTGGAAAGCAGTGACATATTTCTTTAACTTCCGGGGAATGTTGGTGGCTATCAGGGATGAAAACGGCATCTGGACACAATCCTGAAGCAATTGATCTGTGCGATATCGGAAAACTGTGAAGTGTTGAATCAAATCCTGCGCATGCGTGCTTAGGGCAAAAAAATAGTGCGAGCAGTGCTTGTCCGGTTTCCCTTAATTTTCATTGTGCAGATGTGCTCACCGAGATCGCTGGTTGAAACTTGAGATAGACAGCGTAATTCGTTGGTATTGGCACTATTAAGGATGGGCGTTTCAGGCCGATAAAGGGTTGTGTAGCGATAGATTCCCCAGGATCGGGGTAGCTGCAATATTCAACAGTGTTAACTGCTGACGACAGTTAATGGCTATTTTTAGAACAGAGGCAGATTGACTGTGGACCAAGCACAAGATCCTTCATTGTTTGAGACGACCGATACGAGTCGTGTTAAGACAGGAGCTGGGCACGCGACCGCGACGTTGGGTGTCGCAATTTGGTTTATGTTTATCGTGAGCGTGTTTTTAGGTGTACTCATTGCGCTAGTCAGCTACAGGCTGCAGCTACTACCCTGGCACGTACAATGGTTAGATAACAATGCACTGACGACTGAAGTACTGCATGCTCTGCACAGTTTGAGAATTGAGGCTGCATTGCTGGGTGTGGTCGCTTTGAATTTTATGTTATTGCTGTTGCGATCTCGGCAACGATCAACACCAGAGCTAACAGCTTTACGGATGGCTCAATCGGGTAAAAATCCGGATAATTTTGAAGACTGGGATCACCCGTCTGAGGCGTTAGATGAGAGTTCAGTTGGATCAATCCACGCGATGGATCAAACCCTCGAGTGTCATGATCTAGACCTGGAAATCGCGGAGACGACTAGAACACTGGATGCTGTACCTCAGTTACCTATGGATAGCACAGCGCCGCAAGGGATTCTCACTCCGATCCGGTCAGCAAATGCAGACGCACAGTTGCAGATTGCCACCAGTGAGCTGACAAGATTGCGGCGTGAGCTCGTTACCTGCCGGCAGCAGCTGGAGACATCTAATCAAGCAAAGTCTCAATTTTTGGCCAACATGAGCCACGAATTGCGCACTCCCATGAACGGTATTATGGGTATGACCGATCTGCTGCTTGGGGGTAACTTAGCGGCCCGTGAAGAACGATTTGTGACATCAATCGCATCGTCTTCCAGTACTTTGCTGGCTATCATCAACGATCTATTGGATTTCTCCAAAATCGAGTCTGGCATTTTGCAGCTTGAACATGGTCGATTCTCAATACGCGATTGCGTAGAGGATGTCTGTTCGTCACTGGCAGGCTCTGCCCATTCTAAAGACATTGAATTGATCTGTTACGTTGATGAAAATGTGCCCGCGCAAATGGATGGAGACCCGAGCCGGGTTCGTCAGATTTTGCATAATTTAATAACCAATGCGATTGCCTTCACTGATGAAGGTGAGGTTGTCGTCAGGTTGACGCGCAAATCCGAGACAAAAAGCAATTCAGTGTACCAATGCGATGTGCAGGATACCGGAGTCGGCATATCGCCTGAAATGCAGGTAAAACTGTTTGAAGCCTTTACGCAGGCTGACCTGTCCAATACTCGCGGACACGGTGGTTTGGGTATGGGTCTGGCGATATCAAAAGAGCTAGTCTCTATGATGAACGGCGAGATAAGTTTTCGCAGTCGACTGGGTGAGGGGACACGATTCAGCTTTACAATGGAGCTGGAGAACGTTTCTGGTGATCAGAGCAGCTCCTCGCGACGTCGTTCAATGCATGGTGCTCGGGTTTTGGTGGTTGATGATAACGAGACTAACCGCACCATTTTATTCCATCAGTTGTCCAATTGGGGATTGCAGGTAGAAACTGTCGAGAGTGGAAAGCTGGCGCTACAATCGTTACGCCTGGCACACGATAGCAATCAAGGTTTTGACGTAATGATTCTAGATCTGCATATGCCAGAGATGGATGGGATACAGTTAGCTAAGGCCATCCAGGCTGAGCCGGATTTCAGACATATTCAATCGGTTATGCTGACATCGGCCATACTGCAACTCGATGGTATGGAATTGCGCAAGCTGGGTATTTATAAATACGTCAGCAAGCCTGCTCGTCAATCGGTGTTGCACGATTCTCTATCCTCGTTAATGCCCAATGCCTGCGGTACCCGCTCGGTTGCCCAGAACACGTTTGTCCATCCTGCATCGGTCAATGCGCAGGTACTACTGGTTGAAGACAATCCGGTTAATCAGGACGTAGCTGTGGGTATGCTCGAACAATTAGGTTGTGAAGTTACGCTGGCCACGGATGGCAGAGATGCGGTGGAGATGGGTGCTACGAAAAAATACGATATCGTATTAATGGATTGCCAAATGCCGACCATGGATGGTTATGAGGCGACGCGTCGAATTAAATCGGATGGTGCACTTAATGCGCCAACGCCGGTGGTTGCTTTGACAGCCAACGCAATGGATGGGGATCGGGAAAAGTGTTTGTTAGCGGGCATGGATGACTATGTGTCTAAGCCGATAAGGACACAAGTGCTTTCGCACATGTTGGAAAAATGGGTAGGGCGAGCCCAGGAGACATTTGATCCTAACGCACACAGTCAGACACCTGCGCTGCTACCCACGGGAGACCGATCTGATGACCTGTCAAGCAGTGGTGTTGTTGTCGACTACGATATTGGTTGCCAGGAAGAGCCGGCTATTGGTAATGATGTGGATTCAGAGAATGAGTCACAGACAGTGCAGACGGCAGATAGACCCACCGAGTCATTGGATAAAACTATGGAGGCAGTTCAGCTGGACATTATGTCTGACACAATCAAAATTAAAAGCAGTGCAGAAGCCCAAGCAGCAGACGATGCGGATAACGCTCCAGACGGCGTGACAGAAACTGGTTCTATCATAAACATCAGGGCAATAAAAGTTATTCGCAGTTTGCAGCGACCCGGTAAAGATGATTTGCTGGCCAAGGTAATGGGCGTCTATTTTGACAAGACACCTGAGCTCATTGAGCAAATGCACACGGCGTTGGATGATGGCGACTATAGCGCTATATCCGCCTGCGCTCATAGTCTGAAGTCCAGTAGCGCGTATCTGGGTGCTGATAGTGTGTCAGCCAAATGCCGACTGATAGAGGCATCTGTAAATGAGGGTGAACACGATAAAATTAGCGATTTGGTAAACGAGATTGAAAGCGAATACGAGCTTGTCTCATCTGAGTTAACAACAATGATGAACGCTGCTTGATCTTGTCGTTCTACGCTATCGACATACGATCGCGCGGCCAGTAACTGGCCGCGCCGCTGACTATAGATCCATCATGAGCTGAGAGTCATCAATAATGCGATCCAGTTCGACTCCCTCATAGAAGTCAAAGATAGCATCGACAACAAACTGCGGGTCATCTGTGAGCTGAAACAGATCCATATCGCCTGGGCTGATAGTGCCCGTCTTGATCAACGATGATTCGAACCAGTCTAAAAGCCCTTGCCAGAACGCTGTGCCAAACAGGATGATGGGAATGCGCTTGGATTTGCCGGTTTGTACCAGTGTCAGAATTTCTGCCATTTCATCGAGTGTTCCGAAGCCACCGGGCATGACCACGTAGGCCGATGCGTATTTAACGAACATGACCTTGCGAGCGAAGAAGTATTTAAAATTGAGGCTGATGTCCTGATACGGATTGCCAGATTGTTCGTGCGGCAGCTTGATGTTCAAGCCAACACTTGCCGACTTACCACTGAAGGCGCCCTTATTGGCAGCTTCCATCACGCCTGGACCGCCCCCGCTGACCACTGCAAAACCAGAATCCGACAACAGTCTGCTAATTTCTTCGCTGACCTGATAATACGGATGATCCGGTTTAAAGCGTGCTGAGCCGAAGATGCTCACTGATGGGCTGAGATCGGCCAGCTGCTGAAACCCTTCCACGAATTCGGACATGATCTGGAAAATCTTCCAAGAGTCACGGGTCAGAGCCTTGTCTCGGGCATCTCGGCGCATCTGGTTATGGGTAGGAAGCTGTCTCATGCAGGGTGTCCTTGTCTATCGTGAGCAATATTCACAGGCAGATCCAAGTCTGGACCATTTGACGGGTATTGCAATATTGCATTAACTGCCCGAAGGCTCGGTTGGTGTAATTCACGGGGGTTTTGATTAAATTGATCCTGATGAGTAGGTACACTAGCAGCACAACACAGCTAGGTTACCCGTATGTCCAGCGCCGCCAAAATTGAAGTACATACTGATCGCCCCGTGGTATTGGTGGATGGTTCTGCCTACTTGTATCGCGCATTTCATGCAATGCCGCCACTTACCAATGCAAAAGGCCAGCCGACCGGAGCAATCTATGGTGTGGTGAATATGCTGCGCCGTCTTGTCACAGACTATCAACCCCAGGTGATGGTGGTGGTGTTTGATGCCAGCGGCAAGACTTTTCGTGATGATATCTACGAAGACTACAAAGCCAACCGTGCCAGTATGCCCGATGACATGCGTTCGCAGATCAAACCGCTGTATGCGGTTGTGGAGAAAATGGGCTTTCCGTTGCTCATTGTTGAGGGCGTGGAGGCAGACGACGTTATTGGTACGTTATCGGTGCAGGCCACTGCCGCTGGACTGAAAACAGTGGTGTCTACCGGTGACAAGGATATGGCGCAACTGGTTAACGAACAGGTAACGCTTGTCAACACGATGACCAACACGGTAATGGATGTACCGGGTGTTATTGAAAAATTCGGCGTCAAACCTGAACAGATCATCGACTATCTGGCGCTGGTCGGGGATACCTCGGACAACATACCCGGCGTGCCAAGCTGTGGCCCCAAAACAGCGGCTAAATGGCTGGCAGCCTATGATTCACTTGAAGGCATCATGGCTAATGCGGATGCAATTAAAGGCAAGATCGGTGAAAAACTCAGAGAGGCCATAGCTCACCTGCCCATGTCCTATAAGCTTGCCACCATCGTACTTGATGTCGAGTTGCCGCAAACTGTTACCGATCTGAAGATCGGTGAGCCTGACGTGCAAGCGTTGGCTGAGCTGTACAAAGAATTAGAATTTAAGACATGGAGCCGAGAACTGGCTGAGGGTAAGTCACCGTTGCAGGCGCGGGGAAAGAACAATCAGGCGCCGGACGCTGGGACCAATACCATCAATAGCTCAATGGTTGAAGCTGCAGATGCGAATGGTGTTGACAACGATAGCGTTAAACGTCAGTACGAAACTATCACAACGCTTGAAAAATTGGATCAATGGATTCATCAATTGAGCGATTCTGAGCTCTTTGCTTTTGATACAGAAACCACGAGTTTGAATTATAAACAGGCTGAAGTGGTGGGTGTGTCATTCGCTTTGGAAGAGGGTCGAGCAGCCTATGTGCCTTTAGCACATGATTATGAAGGCGCGCCTGTGCAACTGGACCGAGAAGTAGTGCTGGATCGTTTGAAACCGTTGCTGCAAAGTGAAAAACATAATCTTGTTGGGCAACATATAAAATACGACATTAACGTACTGCGTAATCACGGTGTTGAATTGACCAACGTTGCGCACGATACGATGCTGCAATCCTATGTGCTTGATAGCACAGCAACACGTCACGATATGGATTCGCTGGCTAAAAAATACCTTGGCGTTGGCACGGTCAAATTTGAAGATATTGCCGGTAAAGGTAAGAAGCAGTTGACGTTTAACCAGATTGAGTTGGACAAGGCGAGTCACTACGCAGCAGAGGATGCAGACATAACGCTGCGCCTACACCATGCTCTGTGGCCACAATTATCGTCAGTGCCAACGTTAAAAAAACTGTACGAGCGAGTTGAACTACCCTCGCTACACGTGCTTTCACATATTGAATGTACGGGTGTCAAGATTGATGCAGAAAAATTACAGAAACAAGGTGCCATCCTGGCGAAAACCATTGAGCAAGTAAAATCCGATGCCTTTGCCGATGCTGGGCGAGAATTCAATTTAGGCTCACCCAAACAAATTGGAGAAATTTTCTTCGATGAAAAGCAATTTCCAATTATTCGCAAAACACCGAAGGGTCAGCCGTCGACCGCTGAAGATGTGCTAGAGCAATTGGCAATGGACTATCCATTGCCACGATTGATACTGCAACACCGGTCACTGACCAAACTGATGTCCACCTATATAGATAAGCTGCCGTTACAGATCGACCCACAAAGTCATCGCGTTCATACCTCCTACAACCAGGCTGTTGCGTCCACCGGACGGTTGTCCAGCACTGACCCCAATTTGCAGAACATACCCGTGCGTACAGAAGAAGGGCGCCGTATACGTGAGGCGTTTATTGCAGAAGATGGTTACCGCTTGCTTGCAGCAGATTATTCGCAGATAGAACTTCGCATCATGGCTCATTTATCAGGTGATGAAGGCCTGGTCTATGCGTTTGAACATTCATTGGATGTACATAAAGCCACAGCAGCAGAGGTGTTTGGTGTGCCGCTCGAGGCCGTTGAATCGGACCAAAGGCGTTCAGCAAAAGCGATTAACTTTGGATTGATCTATGGCATGTCGGCGTTTGGTCTTGCTAAACAATTGGATATCCCACGCGGTGAGGCCCAGCAATACATCAACCTGTATTTTGAGCGTTACCCAGGTGTGAAGCTGTATATGGACGAGACGCGAGCGATAGCCAAAGAGCAGGGTTATGTCGAAACGGTTTTCGGAAGGAGGCTCTACCTGCCTGATATCAACGCCCGTAACGCCCAGATGCGCAATTATGCTGAGCGCACCGCCATCAATGCACCGATGCAAGGCACTGCGGCCGATATCATCAAGCGTGCCATGATCAGTGTTGATCAGTGGCTGCGCCGTGATCAGGTGGATGCTCGTATTATCATGCAAGTGCACGATGAACTGGTGCTAGAGGTTAAGGCAGGTCAGCTTGATAGCGTGGGTGAAAAAGTACAGCAACTGATGATCGAATCAGCCACCTTGAAGGTACCGCTGGAGGTGGATGTGGGTATTGGCAATAGTTGGGAGGAGGCTCACTGATACAACGATACGCTGCTATATTCAATGTCAATGTCATTCACAGTTGAGACATTTTTCCTGTAAGTTGCCGCTTTATGTGGCCGGTGGTGCGTCCCGTGATTTCAGATAGAACAGTAGCGCCACTAACAGCAATGCGGCATAGGTGCCGAATAAAATCTGATACGTTGCAGGGGAGCTTGTATCGGCCTGTGCGTTGACGATGCGCCCGGTGGTGTACTGCATGATGCCAGCACCAAAGATAGAACAGAAATTTAGCAGAGTCACGCCGCGGCCAATCAGATGTGGCGGCAGAAACGCGCGTCCGTGGGCCATTAGAACACCATAGCTGGAACCGCAAACGCCAATCAGAATAAACAGTACTGTTGCCAGAGTGACACCTATTAACGGTTGCAGGACGAAAACGCCCAAGGCAACGAGTACGATTACGTTGCCGCCGAAAATAACCCACTTGCGGGTGTTGAATAGCTTGTCCAGCGGTCCGTAGATCACGCTACCGGCAATCATGGCAATGGCCATCCACAACGTTACCTTACCGATGGCCAGACTGTCCGCGTTGTACAGATCGTTCAGGTAGGGGCCACTCCACAGGCCGCGAATGCCAGCAACTGGGGCGTAGCACATCAACGTCATGAGCATGATGGCCCACAGCACAGGCGATTTCAGCAGGGTGATGTAGCCGTTTAAACCGGTGTTGTCTGGTGCGCTTACATCCGGATCTTTCACTAACAAAAAGATGGCTGCCGCTATAGATAAAGTAATCACACCCAAGGCGCTCATGACAACGCGCCAACCAAAGATATCGACCGCCGATGCCAACGGGCTTGCACCGACCACATTGCCCAGGTTGCCGAATGCGACGAACCATGAGGTGGTGATCGCAAATTGTCGGGCGTCATAGCGCTGCGCAACAATAAAAAGAGATGCCATTAGCACCGGGGCACAACCAATGCCGATAAGCGTCATGGCGACAACAATGGCGCCTGGAGATTGGGCTGAGGCGAATACAAATGCGCCGCCGGAGGCTGCGATACCAAATAAAACGGACGCTGTGCGACGCGGGCCGAATCGATCCAGACAAACACCGACTGGGAATTGCATCAGTGCGAAGACAATAAACCACAAGCCAGAAGCCAGTGAAAGATCGGCCTTGTCTGCGCCCAGCTCACTGGTTAGCTGAGGGGTCAGAACGGCCAGAAACGAGCGATAAAACTGGGACAACACGTAGGCGAATGCCAGTGCAATAAGTCCTGACATTGCGCGATGCAGACTTTTTGAATGAGTCGGGCGAGCAGTTTACGCAAAGTGTGTGCGAAAGTACTGCGAGGGATCGCCCAATCGTCTATTGGCGGGTCTCTCTGGAAGGAAGCTCCCTAGCTGCTGCCGTGACATCGTTACGATCGCTTGAGCTTAGGTTGTATTGCCTGCGTAATTGCGTCGTGCACGACAGCAACTACGATGCTATCCACCGGTTTTAGTTTAATCGGCCCATCAGTGCGTTGAAAAGCCAGCTAATGCGACTCAAATGTTGCATTATTGCTCAACATTTCATACTGTGTTGCACAGGTGACATGACGTTTGGTACCCATTGCCCATAGATGAGTGAGTCAGGCTCGGCCACTATATAGAGTATCGGGTGATCTCACCCACCATCCAAAACTGAAAATTGAGGAGAGAAGCGAATGCAGA
Source organism: uncultured Granulosicoccus sp. (assembly GCA_938003775.1). GTDB lineage: Bacteria > Pseudomonadota > Gammaproteobacteria > Granulosicoccales > Granulosicoccaceae > Granulosicoccus. The sequence continues at coordinate 26,745 of CALKXZ010000014.1, forward strand.
AATCCCTGCACATTGACCCGGGCAAGTGCACCGGATGTCTGCAGTGTGAATCGGCGTGCTCATTGATAAAGGAAGAATCGGTTAATCCGTCAAAATCCCGTATCAAGGTATTCACGTTTCACGACGAGGGACGCTTTGTGCCCTACACCTGCACCCAATGCGATGAAGCCTGGTGCATGCAGGCCTGTCCGGTGGACGCTATTGTGCTGAATCCACTTAACGGCTCAAAAGACGTACTGGACGACATCTGCGTCGGTTGTAAGGTGTGTACGATTGCCTGCCCGTTTGGCACCATCAACTACAACTCATCGACTGGCAAGGTCATCAAATGCGATCTGTGCGGTGGTGATCCCGAATGCGTCAAGGCCTGCCCGACGCAGGCTCTGAGCTACATTGATGCCAATGCAACCGGTCTGGACAAGATGCGGGCGTGGGCTTCTAAAACCGACAACGCAGGCGCTTAAGGAGACAACAAATTATGAGTTGGACTAAAAAAGTACTGCGCGTCAACATGAGCACAGGCAACATCAGTGAAGAACCACTGAATATGCACTGGGCACATGATTATCTGGGTCAGCGAGGGCTGGCTACGCGTTATTTGGTCGATGAAATTGAGCCAGATTGCGATGCATTGGGCCCCGATAACAAGCTGATAATGACCACGGGTCCGCTCACGGGCACTATCGCATCAACCGGTGGTCGATATTCGGCTGTCTGTAAAAGTCCCCTAACAGGCACCGTAGCCTGTTCTAACTCAGGCGGCTTTTTCGGTGCTGAGCTGAAATTTGCTGGCTGGGACATGATCATCCTGGAAGGTAAGGCAGCAAGCCCGATGTATTTGAACATTGAGGACGACGTGGCAACACTGATCCCGGCCGATGATCTGTGGGGCCAGTCAGTTTGGGCGGCGGATCACCTGCTACGACAAAAACATCAGGATCCTCAAGTAAGAATTGCCTGTGTAGGCCGCTCGGCCGAACAGGGTTGCTTGTATTCGGCCATCGTTAATGATTTACACCGGGCTGCCGGTCGCTCTGGTGTGGGTACTGTTATGGCATCCAAAAACCTGAAAGCGGTGGTTGTGCGTGGTACCAAAGGGTTGGGCAATATTGCTGATCCTAAACGTTTCATGCAAACAGTCAGAGATGGCAAGAAGGTGCTGGCTGACAATGCTGTCACCGGTGAGGGCCTGCCCGCCTATGGCACGCAAGTACTTATGAACGTGATTAACGAGGTTGGTGCACTGCCCACCCGTAATATGCGTGAGACACAGTTTGAAGGTGCCTCCGATGTGGGTGGCGAAGCTATGCATGTACCGCGCAAATCAGACGGAAAGCCAAACCTGACCACTAACGCTGCGTGCTTCTCCTGCACCATCGCATGTGCGCGTATTTCCACCATTGATCGCACGCATTTCTCGGTCAAGGACAAGCCAGAATATTGGATTAACTCCGGCGGTCTGGAGTACGAGGCCGCATGGGCACTGGGTCCGGATACCGGTGTCGATGATATCGACGCACTGACCTATGTAAATTTCTTGTGCAATGAGGACGGTATGGACCCCATTTCGTTCGGTTCTACCGTGGCTGCAGCTATGGAACTGTATGAAACCGGCGCAATAACCAGCGAACAGACTGGCGGTGTAGAGCTGAAATTTGGTTCGGCCGAAGCGCTGTGCTGGGCTGCAGAGGTGACTGCTAAGGGCGAAGGCTTTGGCGTAGACCTGGGCTTAGGTTCCAAGCGGCTTTGCGAGAAGTACGGTAAACCAGAATTCTCCATGACGGTTAAAGGTCAGGAATTCCCAGCCTACGATCCACGTGGCATACAGGGGATGGGTCTGGCATATGCAACGTCTAACCGCGGTGCCTGCCATCTGCGCGGGTATACCGTTGCATCAGAAATTTTAGGTATTCCTGAGAAGACTGATCCACTCGAGTCTGGCGGTAAAGCAGGGCTGGTAAAGGCTTTTCAGGATGCAACTGCAGCGGTTGATTCTGCAGGACTCTGTGTTTTCACCACCTTTGCCTGGACCATGGACGACATTGCACCGCAAGTCGATGCAGCGTGTGAAGGCGACTGGTCAACCGAACGTATGATGGAAGTTGGCGAGCGCATCTGGAACCTTGAAAGAGACTTCAATCAGAAGGCGGGTGTTACCGGTGCACACGACACATTGCCGGAGCGACTGCTCAAGGAGGCTTCTGCTTCCGGTCCTGCTAAGGGGCGAGTCAATGAGTTGGATCAGATGCTGCCGGAGTACTACCAGCTGCGTGGCTACAGTGCTGATGGTTCCATGACTGACGAGACTCGTCAGAAATGGGCACTACCCAGTTGATCGATCAAGTCTTAACGCATTAACCAGTCGTTGTAGATCAGTACCACGACACAGGGCGAACCGCAGGTCGACAGCGTTTGACGGGCGGACACGTTGGTCAATCATCTCGGGCGCAGCTGGACTGCGCCCGAGTTGTCTGTGCACCAGACTATTCATCGTTTTCCGCTTTGACTGCGTCATCTTGATGGATCGAATGTGCAATGGCACGAGGACGCGATGCGATGCCTGCTCAATCGCAATTTTGGATCAGACACCGATCATCTGCAGGTGGGTCGCAACCGGTTGCCGGAGGTGCAAGCGTCTGATAAATCGAGTAAGTTAGCATTCATGCAGAATCAATATTTAGGATAAAGCTATGCACTATGTGATTATTGGGGCGGGTCCGGCAGGCGTTAATGCAGCGGAGCATCTTCGCAAATTTGACCCCAGTGGGCAGATCACCATGCTCGTGGCTGAAGATGTACCGCCATACTCACGTATGGCGCTTCCGTATTATCTGGTCGGCGAGATTGGTGCAGAAGGTACTTACCTGCGCAAAAATACCGACCACTTCGAGTCATTAAGAATTATGCTTCAGCCGGGTCGCGCCAGCTCCGTGGATACCGCTGCCAAGCGTATCAATCTGTTGGGAGGCGGCACGCTGGATTACGACAAATTGCTGATTGCAACTGGTGCTACGGCTACCAGACCCCCCATTCCGGGCATTGATCTGGATAACATTCACAATTGCTGGTCGCTGAAAGACTCACACAAAATAGTGGCGTCCACTGAGCCTGGGTCCAAAGTCATTCTCATGGGCGCAGGCTTTATCGGTTGTATTATTTTAGAGGCACTGGCTGCTCGTGGGGTGGACCTGACGGTCATTGAAATGGAAAACCGAATGGTGTCGCGCATGACCAATGAAGTCATGGGAACCATGATCAAGGATTGGTGCGTGGCCAAAGGCATTAATGTTCTGACCTCGACTAAAGTCACTGAAATTACGGCTGTTAGTGGTGACAATCCACTCTCAGTCAAAACCGATGCAGGTGCTTCGCTGCCAGCTGATGTGATCATTTGTGCGACCGGTGTGCGCTCGAACACCGCGTTTCTGGATGGTAGCGGTGTCAAGGTTGATATGGGCATTGTTGTCGATGACTTTATGCAAACCAGCGTGCCAGATGTCTATGCGGCGGGCGATGTCGCGCAGGGCAAAGACCTGTCGACCGGTGAGTACTACGTTCAGGCCATACAGCCAACTGCTGTGGAACACGGCAAACTGGCCGCACAGAACATGGTTCACGGACACCAGACCCCACATCAGGGTAATGTCAATATGAACGTTCTGGATACGGTCGGTCTGATTTCTACCTCGTTTGGTATGTGGATGGGCGTTGAAGGCGGCGAAGAGGCGGAAATGTCGAATATTGAGAAATTCGAATACCTTAATCTTCAATTCAAGGACGACGTATTGGTCGGTGCCAGTAGTCTTGGCATGACGCAGCACGTCGGTGTCATGCGTGGCTTGATCCAAACCGGCGCACACTTGGGAGAGTGGAAAGACAAGCTGTTAAAGGAGCCCAACCGTATCTCAGAAGCTTATCTGGCCAGTGCGCAAAGCTTGCACCTGGCCTTGGGTGCGGATGCCGCATGAGTGCCGTGTAAGACGACGATTTTTTGAAAAACCAGACCCAGTACAATGACCATTACTTTCAAGCTTTTTGCGACATTGCAGCATCTGCTACCACCAGGAGCTGTGAAAAACGCAGTACAGATCAACATTCCTGACGATGCGACGCTTAACAGCGTTATTGATCACTATCAAGTTCCGCGTGAACTTGCACACCTGGTGCTGATCAACGGTGTATTTCATTGTCAGGAAGATCGTGACAAGTCGGCATTACTCAAGGAAAACGACGTATTGGCTATTTGGCCGCCAGTGGCTGGTGGTTGAGTAGTGAGCGTTCCCGATATTACCTACAGTCGCGAAATGGGCCTGACGCACGAAGATTTCTGGCGATTATTGCCCCGGGCGATGGGTGAATATCCGTACACAACAAACGGCACGACGGTCAATGCCACTCTCAATAACGGACGACTTGCGATTACACTGGGCCCAACACAAGAGCGACGGATTGCGTTGTTGCGGTTACCGTATTCGGTCGTGTCGTTTAAGTTTAGTGGTGTTGAAGAGGATATACAGCAGGCATTCAAAACGCACTTCGACCTGCATTTCCAACGCGGAGGTGGCTAATGAGTCCAAATGTGGCAAGTGATCGGTTCGATCGCCCTTTAAAAGATCTGCGTGTATCCGTTACAGATCGATGTAATTTCCGTTGTGTGTATTGTATGCCCAAGGAGGTATTCAACAAAAATTACACATTCCTGCCCAAGGCCGAGCTATTGAGCTTTGAGGAAATTGAACGTGTTGTGCGGGCAGGTGCTGATCTGGGTGTGACCAAAATCCGATTGACTGGTGGTGAGCCGCTGATACGTCGCGATCTGGAAGTACTTATCTCGCAGATCCGCGCGGTTCCCGGTATTACCGATCTCAGTATGACCACCAATGCGTCATTGCTGACCCGCAACCGCGCTCGCAGTTTGCGTGATGCTGGTTTGCAGCGGCTCAATGTCAGCCTGGATGCCATGGATGACGACACCTTTAAAGCAGTGAATGATGTCGATGTCACTGTGCAAACCGTGTTAGACGGCATTGACCATGCCGCGCAGGCAAACTTTGAGTCTGTCAAGATCAACATGGTGGTCAAAAAAGGCCTGAATGACCACTCCATTTTACCCATGGCGCGCTTCTTCCATGGCACAGGCCACATATTGCGGTTTATCGAATTCATGGACGTCGGTAACAGCAATGCGTGGGATCTGTCCCATGTAACAACCAGCCAAGAAATTGCTGACCTCATCAACGCAAATCTACCCATTAGACCTGCCAAGGCCAATTATCGCGGTGAGGTGGCAAAGCGTTGGGAATACTGCGATGGGGGTGGCGAGATAGGTATTATTTCGTCCGTGTCTGACCCCTTCTGCGGCGATTGCAGCCGCGCAAGGCTCAGTGCCACTGGTAGCATCTATACCTGCCTGTTCGCCTCTAGCGGCTACGACATGCGCCCAGCTTTAAGGTCCGGTGATGTCAATGCAGTGCGCGAAGCCTTGAACCGACTTTGGTCCATTCGCGGCGACCGCTACTCTGAAACCCGCACCCAAGTGTCCATCATCCGCCCCAAAGTCGAAATGTCCTTCATCGGCGGCTAACTGTGTAACCGACGGGTCGGACCACCATAACTTATTGATTTAAATAAATAAGATTCGTAAAAACTGGCTATGATCCATCTTAAAAGGCCTTTTTCGCTGCTAAAAGCTGCCTTTTTAGCCGATAAATATGCTCGCCCTAACGGACACAGTAACCTGGCTAAGGTCAGACAATCGACGCAGTGGCTTTGTTTTCTGGTCAGCACTGTCATAATTGGTCTGCCCACCGAGTCCAAGGCGCAAGAGCTGGATATACGCATTCTGTACATCGAACAGCGGATCGAACGCCCACCGGTATTATCTAACCTGGTCAGCTGGCCGGCAGACGAGGGTGAGCGGGGAGCAGCCCTGGGTCTGGATGATAACAACACCACTGGGCGGTTCTTGGGTCAGCATTATTCGTTGGAAACGCTGATTTTTGACGTTGATGAACCCACCGCTGCGCGCGATACTCAAATTCGCCAAGCGCTAGCAACCGGCGCGCGCTTGGTTGTTATGAACATGCCAGCCAACGATTTGACAAGTATTGCGACCTGGCCAGAAGCAAGTGACGATTTAATTTTCAATACACAGAGTACCGACAATACGTTGCGACAGGAGCAGTGCCTGCCTAACGTGCTGCATACTATCCCGTCACGCGCTATGCTCAGTGATGCGCTGATTCAGTTTTTCACCAAAAAGCAGTGGAAACAGGTGTTTCTTATCGAGGGTAATCGAGCGGGAGATAAGGCTTTCGCGCAATCGATTCGTGCATCAGTACAGAAATTTGGTTTAAAAATTGTTGAAAGCAAAACGTGGATTGATGATGCTGACATGCGCCGTAATGCCGCGAGCGAAATTCCAGTGTTCACACAGGCCCGAAAGTACGATGCGGTTGTTGTCACTGATGAAGATCGAGATTTCTCCCAATACGTACTGTACAACACTTGGCTGCCCCGTCCGGTTGCTGGCAGCGCAGGGTTGATGCCAGTGGCGTGGTCACCCGTGATCGAACAATGGGGGGCTGCGCAACTGCAGTCGCGTTTTCGCGACCTGTCTAAGCGCGATATGACAAGTCGCGACTACAGCAACTGGGCTGCTATACGAACCATTGGTGAGGCCGTTACGCGTATTCAATCAACAAATCCAACGGACATTCGTCACTATATTTTATCGGATGAGTTTGAACTCGGTGGTTTCAAAGGAACGCCATTGAGCTATCGAGATTGGAACGGACAGATGCGACAATCCATACAATTGGTGCATTCGCAGGCAGTCGTGGCCTCTGCCCCTATTGAGGGTTTTTTGCACCCTATCACCCAGCTTGATACGCTGGGCACTGACAGACCGGAGACACAATGTACACAATTTCCATAGCGACAGTACCGTGGAAAAAACCTACTCTGTGTCGGTTAATTTTCACAGGAAAAAAGAAAAACCAGACAACGATGAGTCATCTTAAAGCTATTCCGGTAAGTGCGTTGGGCGCGCTCATGTGTCTGACATCCAGTGTTACTAATGCTCATTGGGCATATATCAGTAATGAAAAAGACGATACCATTTCCGTCATTGATACCGAATCCAATGAGGTGATCAAGACGCTGAACGTGGGTGAGCGACCACGTGGTGTAACGCTGAGCCACGACAACACACGGTTGTTCATTTGCGCCTCAGACTCTGACACCGTGCAAGTTATGAGCATTGCGGACGATTCCATCATTTTTGAATTACCCAGTGGCGAAGACCCCGAACAGTTTGCGCTGCATCCCGATAACAGGCATTTGTATATTGCCAACGAAGATGATGCCATTGCGACCGTGGTTGATATTGAATCACGTCAGGTAGTCTCGCAGATTGATGTGGGAGTAGAGCCAGAGGGCATGGCAGTTAGTCATGATGGTAAATACGCCATTGTCACATCGGAAACATCCAATATGGCCCACTGGATAGATACGAGCACTCAAACGATCGTGGCCAACACGCTGGTCGATCAGCGGCCTCGAGATGCTGAATTTAGTCTGGACGATTCTGAGCTATGGGTATCGTCGGAAATTGGTGGGACGGTGTCAGTGATTGATACCGAGACCAAAGAGATTAAACAGATACTCAGTTTTAAAATTCCGGGTATATCGAAAGATCAAATACAGCCAGTTGGCATGGAACTGACCGCGGATGGAAAAACTGCATTCATCGCGCTTGGGCCGTCTAATCATGTGGCGGTTGTGGATCGTGAATCAATGACAGTAACCGACTATATATTGGTTGGCCGTCGTGTGTGGCACATGGCACTAACACCCGAAGAGGACAAGTTGTATACCACCAACGGTGTGTCAGGTGACGTGACTTTGGTGGATGTAGCATCTCTCAAAGCTGTGCAGAGCATAAAAGTCGGTCGCTACCCCTGGGGTGTTACCATACTACCCAAGGAGGCTATTCCGCAGTAGCATCGCGTACGGTCTTTTAAGTGCAGCAATTCAGCCAATGAGCATAGTAGTCTTTGATTCTGGTATTGGTGGATTGTCGGTGCTACGTGAGGCACGCATGCTGATGCATGATCATCCTTTCGTGTATGTGGGTGATGATGCAGGGTTTCCCTATGGGGACTGGCAAGGCCAACTATTAACGCAACGCGTGGTTGGCCTGTTCGAAACACTGATACAGGATTTTGAACCGCAGTTAGCCATTGTTGCTTGCAACACAGCGTCCACGCTAATAATGCCCGCTTTGCGTAAACAATTCGACATACCTTTTGTTGGCATTGTTCCGGCGATAAAACCCGCTGCTGAACGCACGGCCTCTGGGTTGATTACGGTGTTAGCAACCCCCGGTACGATAAAACGACGGTACACGCATGAGCTGATAAATAAATTTGCCGGACACTGCAGCGTTAACCTGGTGGGTGCTACTCAACTTGCGCGATTAGCGGAGCAACATATGCAGGGTGATCGTATTAATCTGAACACGTTGCGTGAAGAGCTGTTGCCATGTTTTATTGAGCACGAAGGAAAACGAACCGATATCATCACCTTAGGGTGCACACACTTTCCTTTCCTGGTGAACGAGATGCGCAAGATTGCACCCTGGCCGGTTGATTGGCTCGATCCTGCCGAAGCGGTAGCGCGACAAGCGCAAAACATATTGAATCAGTGTGCCCATCCGACTACGCCAGCTGTTCGTAAACTGTACGTCCGCCAAGACATCGCTATCATGACATCCGACGCCCCATCAGTACCGACTGCTCGTCTTTTAGATGGGCTTGGACTGCAGTTGCATCAACAACATTTTCCGTCACTAGCGAAATCAATGGGTACTGCTTGATGTCATCCTCTGTACCAATATTCAGTGAGGCTGAAGTGTCGCGCATAATCGAAATGGCGTGGGAAGACCGTACCCCGTTTGAAGCTATCGCTTCAAGTCACCAAATCGATGAACAACAGGTGATCAAGCTGATGCGCCGACAGTTGAAACCATCATCGTTTCGTCTCTGGCGAAAGCGTGTCAGTGGTCGCTCTACAAAGCATGCAACCAGACGCCCCGCGGCTGTTGGGCGAGCCTATTGTCCGACTCAGTACAAACAACGATAGGTGCTATACATTTAATGCTGCAAGCCTCTGATATTCAGTATCTGGTTGTTCATTGCTCTGATACACCCGACACCGATTCTATCGGTGCGCCAGAAATACACGAGATGCATTTAGGATTTGGATGGCACGGTATCGGTTATCACCGCGTCATCAAACGCAATGGACTTATCGAACACGCTCGGCCTGATTATTGGCAGGGTGCTCATGTATTGGGTCACAATGAAATAAGTCTGGGTGTTTGTTTAATTGGGCGCTCGATATTCACTGATGCTCAGTTTCAATCGCTAGAACAGGTGCTGTTGGCATGGAGAGAGACCTACCCGAGCGCTGTCATATGTGGTCATCGAGATTTTAGCTATACCGACAAGAGTTGTCCTAATTTTGATGTTGCATTGTGGTGTCAAGCGCATGGTATTGAATCGTTTGCACATCCTTTGGCCTAGTGGGTTGTGGGGCTAATTCGGTGTCACGTTAAGACCTAGTATTGTTAGAGTAACGATGGTGTAGCGCGACATGTACACAAAAAGCCTAGCCTGCACTGTGTGAATGAAAATTGAATCGTTCTCTGAGTAGCCAAAGTAATATCAATGAAGGAATCACCATCAACGCAGTGATGATGAAGAACAAGCCCCAGTCGCCGTTCAGTGCATCGACCATGGCGCCGGATGAAGCAGCGAGTACGGTTCTGCCGGTTGTGCCTAGCGATGCAAGTAACGCATATTGAGTGGCCGTATATGTGCGATCAACCAGCAGTGATATAAAGGTAACGAAAATCACTGTGGCTATTGATGCGGTGACATCGTCTACCAGTACAGCGGCTGCAAACAACAACTGAGAAGGTTCGTTGCTCCAAGCCATAAAAGAGAACATAAGATTGGTTGCAGCCATGGCAATGCCAGCAATCATTAACGCTTTGACGATACCCTGTTTAACTGCAAACCAACCACCAATCAATGTGAAGACGACGGTGACGATCCAACCTAGACCCTTTGAGTAGATAGCAATGTCTGACTTGGAAAAACCAACTTCTTTGTAAAAAATGATGGACATCTTGCCAACAAATGCTTCACCAATCTTGAATAGGAATATGAATCCAAGAATAGCCAGCGCAATGCGTATTCCGTTATGGCGAAAGAAACTGGCGAATGGCGCAATAATAGTGCTTCCCAACCAAGCAAACAGGCTACGTTCACGGCCACCGAATATTGACCCTATGGCTGCTTGATCTTTGTCTTGCGCCGCTTGACGTTCCCGCCACGAGACCTCTGGTATTAGTAGTAACAAGGCATTCATCAGTACAATTACTATGGCCAGTATGCGGAATGTCAGTTGCCAATAGTCTTCAATTCCACGTTGCTGAAGCTCATCGGCGAGCAATAAGGCAATGAAGCCTCCTAGTTTGTAACCGGTCCACCAACCCACCACAGCAATAGCCGCCGCTGCCGCCATAGCGCCCGATTCAGTGCGTCCTATTTGTTCGATACGCAGTGCATCAATGGTGATGTCTTGAGAGGCTGAACTGATGGCAATGGCCAGACCAATTGCAATGACCAGCGCCAAATTTTCAGTGGGATTTAGGTTGCCCCACAAAAGCATGGCAATCAGAATGACGCTTTGCAGGCTTAAAATCCATGCCTTGCGGTGTCCTACTCGCTCTGTAAGCCATGGTATGCGTATTCGGTCTATGAGCGGTGCCCACAGAAAATTGATGCTGTAAACACTAAAAATTAAAGATGCGTAGCCGATTGTGCTGCGACTCAGACCATCTTCTTTCAACCACAATGATAAGGCGCTACCAATCAGTACCCATGGAAAACCGCTCATGGCTCCTAGTAGTAGTATGCGCAGCATGCGTCGGTCGGCGTACACACTAAGCGATGGACGATTATCTACCACAGAGTCTGTCATGTCGGTTATCAGCTCAATTAGGCGGCAAAGGGGTTGAACAGCACAGGTGGCTGGGTTAGTAACATTGTTTTAGGCTCGCTTTTGGAAAATAGTGTTTCAAGATCTGTTCATTTTTTTTCCCTTGCATTGCTAAATTGCACGCACCCATCTGGCACAGTCCCACACCGTGTCCCCAGCCAGCACCTTTAAATAAAATACTACTTCCCTGGTCATGTATGGAAACAGCAGAGCTATAGAGAAACGAGCTGTGCAGTAGGTTTCTAATTTGGTATTGATTTTGGCAGATATGCGTTTTGGTGTCGTTATCCTGGGTTAAATAATGAATGCACACTTGGTGAAGCCTACCGGAAACGCCTCGCTGCAGTGGTACCACCGACGTCACTTTTTTAGCCTCTTTTATGTCGCTTTTGGTGTTCAGATAATGAGCAAGGTCGGCTTTAGTTTCGCGGTGCTCCCAGCGAAAATATTCCCCTGGATCATCAACTCCTCCTAGAAAAGTGCCTAAATTACTCTGGTTTACACCACAATTGAATCGTTGAGATTCAAGCGGTGCCAGCGAAAGCCATTGCGTAATGTCTGTTGGCGACGCAGCGGTTTGACCATCAATCACTGACACAAGATCATTGATAGGCATACCGAAACTGTCCTCTGCTCGTTCAGAGACTCCACCACAACATTTTGAGTAATAACCGGGCATAACGTGATCGGTAGAATCAAATAAATACTGACCACGACTGGCAAGAGCGTACTCTATGGTTTCCGGTTTTGCATAGGTTAGTCCATGGTAACGTTGGCAATCGTCATCATTGCATAGCTCGAATTCACGTCCTGGATGCTTAGCGTGTAAAAAACAGACCGCCCAGCTTCGCGCAGCGATTGTCTGGGCCTTTACAAACTCCTTCGGTGCGTCAGCTGACATCTCTGAGACAACAACGCAGGCCAGGTACTCTTCAAAGTGTAGGGAATTCACTATTTGAATCCCATCAGGTTTGCTGGAAATTTCGAAATTACCGGGAAAATCTGCATCAATCTGTTTATTCCAGTGGAATCCTCTGCCAGTGACGATTGGCGAAATTCTCATAGAAGGTGCAGAGAGTGCTCGGTTTGGAAAACTAAACACTAACTTGTCTGCGCATGCCAGAACATCACCAGAGTCGTTTTTCAGCACTATTTCGCTGTTTTTACGCTCAACCAGTAATCTCTGGTGCGGCTCTACGCGAGCAGCCTTGTTACATTCCATCGGATGTTCGAACGTGGTTGCGCTGATGGCTTGGATACTGTCCTCTTCTAAGACGATCCCCACTCTGACGATACGATCGTTAAGCAATTCCTTAGTAACTTTCTTCGGACGCGGTTCAATCACCCGTGAACTCCATTACCTGTGGATCGAACCTTTCTTTTACCTGCTCAGCCAGCAGCTTATGAGACAGCAGAACGTGATCTTCTAATGTATACACGTGTGGGTTTTCGAGATTTCGCAGAAATCTGCCCGTTCTGTCAGCTATTTTTCTAGTTTTTTCGGGTGTCTCGTTCATGATTTTTGTCAGTTCTTCAAAGACACTGTAGGCATGGCTGAGTGAGTGGTTAAAGAGGGCAAAGTTAATCTCGCTTTGCATAATACAGCAGGCAATTTCGCCCGGAGAATATTGTGCAGAGATTGCTTTCATATCCAGATCATCGCTCATGCTGACACCAGTGAAACCCAGTTTGTCTCGTAGAATATTCAGGTGAAATGCACGGGAAAGAGAAGATGGGTACTCTGGGTCTATTTCTGGATACAGGATATGGGCAAACATAGTGGATGATATGCCCCGATTAACTGCATCGGCAAAGGGAGCAATATCGTGTTCGGTTAATTCCTGCTCACTTTTATTCAGTACGGGGAGTTGAAAATGTGAGTCATCAGTGGCGTCACCGTGTCCCGGGAAGTGCTTGATAGTGGCAACTACCTTCTGTTTTTCCAACGCCTGAATAAATCGTGTGGCATGGGTGTTCACCGCTTGAGGGGATGTACCAAACGCACGTGGACCGATAACGTCGCTACCCTTTTCGGCGTATATGTCCAGACTGGGTCCCAGCAACAAATTGATACCAAGCGAGCAGAGCTCTATACCAAAAGCGGTGCCTATCTGCGCTGAACAATCTTGCCAGTTAAGCGGGTAGGGAAATCGTGTGATGGGCGAGGGCGTTCTAACGACTCTTCCGCCTTCGTGGTCAATGGCCCAAATTAGTTGGTCGCGCCCTGTGGCTTGGCGTATGTCGTCTCTAAGATGCTGATAAGCCGCTATCCAGTCAGTGTAGCTTTCGTTGTTAAGAAACGCATTGCTGCCAAAATGGATACCGACGGGCTTGACCTCTTTTAAGAAGGACAGTGTTGTGGCACACAGCGTTGGGGTGTCGATTCGAACGATGAGAAAGTCACCAGGGCTACACAAACTTTGCATGAAGTGTCTGTCCGTAAGAAGGAGGTCTATGGTATTTTCCGACGCTCAGTTGTGCGCAGGCTCCGTGCTTGTGGGCGGCCAGTGTTTGATCTTGCGATGCGCCTAGAATACCTTTTTGTAGAACACCCGTGCTGTTATGAAAAACGACAATGAATTTACACCTAAGGAGCTTTTCAACAGGTACCGTGATGAATTAACCTACGACAGTAATCATATAGTGCAAAGGACAGGCTGGTTCGTAACTGCACAGGCCTTTATGTTCTCAGCCGTTGTCATCGGCATCGAGAGATCCAGTGGTATTCCATGGCAAGTATGTAATAGCCTTCTTCATCCTGCCATACCGAGCCTTGGATTGTTTGTATCTGTGTGTGTCTGGTTATCTGTGATCGGCAGCGTAATCAGTGCTGCGCGGTCTCGTCGAGCACTTCGAGTTCTGATTGTCAAGTATCCCAAGCTTGCCCATGCATTACCAAAGAGGGCCTGGTATGAGTTATGGATTGGGCTTGCCCCACCGCTCTTGTTTCCGGTAGTTTTTGGTATTACGTGGGCAGCCATGTTAGTACCGGTTCAATTTTTTCACTGCTCTTGATGCCTGTGCACCGATGAAAAACGTACGCTCTGCTAAAAATTTGGCGCATAATACTGACTTCTGTTGATTTAACCAATAGTCTCGTATCGTATTTTTAGTACGAGCTTAAAGAAATAATCGTTTGACCGATGATACTGGCCCAGCGCGTTTAATAACCTGCTCTAGGGGTTCAATGACGCAACACAGTGAATGTGCGGTAGCGTGCAGCACATCAACAGGCGATACAAGTATACCGGTGTGACCTGGCCAGTAAACCAGGTCGAGTGCTTGTTGAGCATCATTTTCAACCGTGGCACGCAGCGATCGTTCCTGATCAAAGCTATCACGCGGAATTGACAATCCTTGGGAGCGTGCAAGCTGCTGTATTAAACCTGAGCAATCGGCTCCTTCAGGTGTTCTGCCACCCCAGCGGTAAGGGCAACCTAAAAAATGTGAACGGGCAATGTGCAATGGGTCTGCGGGGTGTCGCTCATGGGTTGGCAGGCAGTGACTACTCCAGATATAGTGATTGCAGGCCGTGCGGCTGAACGAGGAATTGACGGTTTCGGTCAGCGTGAGTGCTGCACCGAATGGAATACGATGTTTAACCAGACTTTTTAATGCTGGCTGATCAAATAATAAAGTACTGCGATGATGTACCCAGTGCGTTGATTGTCGTAACAACGAAGAGACGTTAGCTAGTACCTGTAGGTCTGCAATGTTGACAAAACCTTCATAGCCATCATGAACTTGGCAAATTCTAAGCATCGCACCATGTCTGTCCAGCTTTGTGACGTGTTCGCCGTACAGCGCTTCACTGATGCACTCTGCATCAGGGCGAGGTTCTGCCAAGATGGCGGTAACCGGTACACTTACACGATAATCAGCAGACGTATTCACGAATAAACGACATGGCGTTTGAGACCAAGACAGATGCCACAGATTAGCATGATGTCGCACCGGAGATTCGCTAGCAGCATTTTTTGAGTATGGCTCCGGCGGAGATACGAATCTATGCGTTGTACAAACAACATGGTGTACAACAGTAGACTTATTTGGTTGCTGAGTATGTCGCTTCAGGGCCGTTAACTATTCTCTCTCTGATCATATTGGGTATTCTCTGGGGTATTGCATTGCCGCTGGCCAGTTTTACCCTCAGTGCTTCTCATCATCGGCTGGGTATCCTTGATTTTGGTAATTGTTCATCAGTGCCTGTTTGTTGGGAATTGTGATTGTTTAGCGGGGTAATTACGTCGAGTGGAGTAGGCCATCTATTACCTAATCATTGCTTTTCGGAACATTAATACCCACTAGGCGTGAATGTCTAGCCTGAGTGGCTTTGCTCAACCGGAGCAGTGTTGTAGAGTCGAATAAACAGTAGCAACAGACGAGTTCACTATGTGCGGTCGAATCAATGTATCTGACAATGAAGGCATTCGATTATTGCTGGAAGCGATGGGTATGCATACGTGGCCATCGCGTGAGCCACGCTTTAATATTGTTCCGTCACAAACGCTCGATGTTGTGCAGCTGCAAGAAGAGCTGAAACTGGCGCCGATGCATTGGGGAGTTACGATGAATCCACCCGGTAAGCATGGAATGGTCAAAAAGAGTGTTAAAAATGCGCGTGACGATAAACTGTGGTCATCGCGTTTGTGGAAACCGATGATTGAGTCTGGGCGAGTGCTAATACCGGTAAATGGGTTCTATGAATGGAAACGGCAGAACCGTAAGATGGTGGCCGCGTATCACATAGCCCCAGCAGGTTCCAATGCAATGTTTCTGGCTGGCCTGTACAAACAGTCCACTGCCGAACCAGGTCTTAACGAGCTAGTCGTGGTTACAACCATGGCGAATAGAACAATGAGTCAGGTGCATGATCGTATGCCGGTTATTTTTGTCTCTGCTAACGAAGCTATGGCATGGCTTCAGGAGTCGGATAACACGTCTCTGCTACCACTCATACAGCCTGTGGCCGATGATGTGTTACGAATTACAGAAGTCGATGGTTATGTCAACAAGAGCACCAATCAGGGACCTCGTTGTGTGGCGCCGAAGGTTGCGTAGCCTGAACTATGCGTGGTAGGTCTATCCCTTTCAATGGAAATTTAATGTTCTGAGTGCTGGCTGTTTATGACTTTTTGTACTGACGAATAGTGCGATAGCACCATGCTATCAGACGACTGCGCCATAGAGTCAGCGACACTGTTGTACACCGTTGGTTGGCGTAGGACGATTTGTATTCGTAATTTCCCTTGAGCAAATCCATGCCGGTTACGCCCTGCTTAATGGATGCATCGATCAAATGTGTCATTAATAAATGTCCGGGGCTCAGATGCTCAAAGGATGGATCAAAGCCAGTCTGGAAAAAATTAAGGATACCGTCCACTGCGAACGCGTATTCTATCGCAATGATCTGATCATCTAACGTCAAGGATAGTAGTCTTAACTCGCCGCGCTGCAGTAACTGAAGCATAAGCTCACGATGAAAATTGATATAGGTGAGCGAATTAAAACTACCCGTATCGTTCTTGCTATTGCGTCTTGAATGATGCAGTTTTATCAATCTATCTAGTGTTGAATGGACCTCATCTGGCGTCTGGCATAGATAAAATTTAGCCAGCCCAGCCTTGTCCAGATTGCGTTGTCGCCGCTTCCAGTGTTTTCGCGTATTGCGGCTTAGTTGCTTCATATAATCAACGGTTGATCCGGGCAGAGTGGCGGTCAGCCGTGACTCATTGACCAACTGTACTTCAGGTAGTTCTTTGCTATGCGCCATCGTTAAAAACTCGTGCAGAAAGGCTGAACCCTCAGGTAAATCCTTCAACTCGTAGCGTTTGATCTCGGTCATTTGTGTTAGATGTGTACATAACTCTTTCACCACGGCTTGTTGGTTTGAGTCGTCTAGGAGCACATCAAGATCGTCGGGAGAGGTATCCCCGCCGCTGCCAATAAAGCGTAGGGTTTTGACTGAGTGAAACCTTAATGCGGTAGTTGTGGTCACATAGAACGGAGCGATGGCTCTGACGATGTTGTCGTCGAGTACCGTCAGAATATGTAGGTCACCCAGGTGAGCGTAGTATTGCCACCACAACCTGTTCCAATGCCAACTATTGAATAGTCCTTTGTAGCGTGGTTGCGCAGTAAGACGCTGCCAGTCCGATTGCAGAGCATCGAAGGTATTGTTGGACGTAATAGGTACAATTTTGAGCAAGAGTGTGCTTAGCTCAGTTGGGAAGAAGGTATTGATGTTTTCATGAATGGTCCAATATAGGCTATGGAATTACTGATTGACTGGCTCATGCAACCTTTGGGGATGGTCTCTCTGGGTTTATTATTGACAATTGTTCTGTGGCTGTGTGGACCGTCATGGACGCGGTGGTCTGGTGGTTGTCTGATCTTGTCATGTTGTATGTTGTGGGTGTTCAGTGCACCGGTAACCGCCAACGCGCTGGTTAGGTTGATGGAGTCACCTCCACCCAATAATACATCGGCTTGTGGTTCAGTAGCGGCTGATGTACCCGTGATCATACTTGGTGCATCGCTAGACGCGTACACGCGCAGTAATAATCCCTACGAAGTCTTATCGCACGATTCGCTGATTCGAACACTTAGGGCGGTCGATCTGGACAGCGGACAGACTATTTTTTATGTGCTGGGGGGCGGATCGACCTCGCGAAAATTGTCAGATTTCATGGCACAAGTGTTACAAGACGGTGGCATTCCAGAGCAGCGTATTGTTAAGGAGTCGGACAGTTTGTCAACGCTTGAAAACGCGATAAATCTAACTCAGTTGTTGCCAGAGGCGCGGGCATACCCCATTGTGCTGGTTACCTCGGCCCTACATTTGAAGCGTGCTCAGGGTACTTTCGAGGCCCAAGGATTTAACGTTGAATGCGCCGTAGGAGTCGCGTCCTTGTACTCCGTGTCAGCCGGTTGGGTTGGTTATTTACCGCACATTGATAGCTTGCATAAAAGCACCTTGGCCTGGCGCGAATGGCTAGCCACGCAGCTCTATTACTGGCGTGGTTACAGCGTTCGTTAGCCTTGCGTAGTGCTAACTATCTGTCGTTGCATGAGTTGAGAACGAGGCGTGCCGTCGCTCATCGAGTTTGCGAATACCGGTGGGCGATTCAGGGTCGATCTGTAGATCGGTGACATAGCTAGCTGAGCGATCTTGCCGGTGAAAAGGCCGAATCTTATTCACAGCGCGGTAGGTGAATCGTTTCAGTGCTGGTACTGCCCCTGTTTCCTCCATGCTGCGCGATTTCATACCCAGTCCGCGCAGCACGAAGCGGTTGGCGAGCTGCACATATTGTCTTTGATATATCAGTGGTGTGTAGTAGCTCGTAGCCAGCGATACGTTCATGTCTAAATTAACAATGCGGTGTGGGCCATTGTGTGGCCATGAAGCAACGTCTCCGGGTGATAGCAGGAACTGCTCAGCCCGCTCATCAAAGGCCGGATCAAACGGCAAATTCTCATCAATCTCACCGGCATAGATATCTTCGAGATATTCTTGCGGAACGAACTGCGTATCCATGGCTGGGTACACCCAGATTCGCTTCTGTCCACGCATATGCCACAACATGTTTGGTTCTGCGTCTAGGTGATAGTAGACCTGAGCACCCGGGGAACTGATCAGCAACGTGCTGTAGTGAGCGCTGGGATTCTGCAAATGGGGACAGTGTTTACCCAGATGGTCGTACATGCCGGTTATCAGTTCGGCAAAGTCGTCACTGAATTGTTCAACATGGGTAACATTGAGCCAGAGCCTGCCGCGTTCGACGGCTTGCCATAGTTGTTCGCCCGTGCTCTCCGGGGCAATGTCAACACACGACCAATCCTCGCTCTTACACGGATCGCTGCCCATCGTGAAGGCTTGCAACCATTTTCGGGGGTAATTGTCCAGTAATTCAATCAGTTCAGGTTTGTCAAATAGGCTGCGTTCGTGGTAAGTGTGCCGGCTGACCTTAGGAACTAGGCCGAATTCGTCATAGTCAGCCTGTGACCAGGCCATAGGGGAGGCGGTGTTCATGAGTTTCGAGCGCTCAGCAATAGGTCAATGAGTGAAATATTAGCAGTGATTGCCTTTGCTTTTCAGTAAATCAGACGGTAGAGTGACCTAATAAGGATGCGCTTTTTTGTGTTTGTGTACGGCGGCACGGTCGCAGCAAATTAGCGGGTACCCTTGAAACAATTGTCGCGAACTGGGTCGCGTAACGGAATAGATTTTTCATGAAACCCTTGGTCGTGCTCAACAAGTTGCTGAATGTTGTTTGTCACGCTGACATCACCCGCGTGCTAAGGCTCAATACCCAAGATTTTGTGCCCAATGCAACCGAGCAAGACGTGCGTTGCGAGATCCTGGACACGGTTGCGGTGAATCAGCTTGTGCACAACAGTAATGCACCGATAGATCAAGCATTTGCGGACGATTTTCGTCGGCATAATTTCTTGGGCGTGGCGGTCTACTGTGCCGATGAGCTTGCAGGCCTGAGTTTTTTTGCCGCTGGCACCGTTTTGGCGCGGCATAACAGCGGCGGCAAGCAGTTCACGGGTATTGGGCTGAAACTACCAGAGGGTACTCGTTACCAGTTCAAGGTCAGTGTGTTACCACAGTATCGCGGTAGACGTCTGCACACAGCCATGAATGCAGCAGCCATTAAGCACTGGGGAACAGATATTGTTCATACGGTCATTACCACAACCGATTGGAACAACGAGCCGTTTCTGAACAGCGCTCGGCGGCAGGGTTTCGTTCGTTATGGCATGGCTACTGAATTTATCGTCGCTGGAAAACACATCTACACATTACCCGCGCACTATGAACCCAGAGCCGATCGGCTACATAAGCGTGACCGAGCTATGAGTAACCTGGTCCGTTTCGTTGCAGAAAGCTGACTAGTGTTTTTATTGGTGGCTACGTTTATCTCGCTGCAACGTGTATAAACCCGCAGCGATGATAATAGCGGCACCGATCCAAGTGTAGCGATCGGGTAACTGGTTAAATACCAGATAACCGTACGCAGTGCCCCATAGGATGAGCGTGTAGTGTACCGGGGCAACCACGGCCGCTTCTGCGACTTCTAAAGCTTTAATAACGAATATCTCACCAAACCCCGCTAACGTAGCCAGTGACAATAAAAGCCACCATTGTGTTGCGCTTTCAGGCAACTGCCAAAAAAAGGGCAGTGGGAACGAGATGATAAATGTGGCCGTTAGTGCGGTGTAGGTAATGGTAGTAACAGTAGTGTCTGTATCGGCCAATATCCGGCCGATAACCTGACGTGCAGCATAAAATCCTGCGGCGACAACCACTAGCATTACGGCGGGATGGATAACACCAAGGCCGGGACGGATGACAATCAGGGCACCAATAAAACCAATGAATACCGCACTCCAGCGGCGAATACCTACTTTTTCTTTGAGCAAGAACACACCCAGTATCGTGAGGAAAAAGGGTGCGACAAAGCTTGCGGCGACCGCATCAACCAGAGGCGTATAGCGTATTGCATAGACAAACAGTATGCTCGAGCAGACAACCAAAGCACCGCGGAGCAGCTGTAACCTTGGCTGACGAGTAGAAAGCACGCTTTTGCCGTACAAGGTCAGAAGAATCAGGACACCAAACGCCAAGCCAAGCTGCCTGAACCAAATAATTTGGACGGGATGAAACGATGCCGTTAGAACCTTGGCAAGCATATCGGCGGCGGCGAATAGAAACATGCCAACGAGCATGTATAAAATACCCAATCGACTGTGAGTGCTTCGAACGACAGTGGTCGCGTTCGCCTCCAATGCTATTTACGCTTGCCTTTGCTTTTCTTATTGCGGTGACGTTCCTTTTTCTTTTTTTCCCGCTTTTCCAGTTCCTGAACTGACATATTTGCCAGGTCCCGTGACTCTGGGGCGACAGCTGTTTTTGGGCGTTTCTTTGGCGGATTCTTCGCTTTTTTTCCTGCTTGAGCCTGCGATGCCGTGCCTGTTCGAGCATCGCTGGTTCGCGAAATATCCAGTTTGCGATTGCATACCCATACACGCTTGAGATCCTTGAGTAGGAACTTGGGCATGCCCGATGGTAGTTCGACAAAACTGTGATCGCTTTTTATGTCGATACGGCCGATGAATTCTGAATCCAGACCTGCCTCATTCGCAATGGCTCCCACCAAGTTTTCAGCCTTGACACCATGCTCAACGCCAACTTCAACCCGAAAGCTTTCAATTTCTATGTCTGCACGCTCAGCAGCTCGGCGGCGCTCAGCTCTGGAGCCTGGTTGAATATCATTGTTAATAACGGGTGATGGTTTTACTGTCGCTGATTGGCTAGTGGTGTGAGTGTCGTGCTCAGAAGGATGCGTGGGAGAGGCTGATGCTTTGGATTTTCGGCTTGCTTTAGGTTCGGTTGGGTCGCCTGACTGTTTGTGATGTAAAGCTGGTTTTTCAATGCGATGCTGCACATGACGTGGACGGTCAGCCTGAACGCGTGGTCGCTTCGTGCTCTCTGACGTCTCAGCCGAACGATCAGCGCGTTTGTCTTTCTTTTCTTTACGCTGCTTGCGTTCACCGCCTCGCTCTGATCCGCTGATGATCAGCGGTTGGTCGCCCAGACACATCTTTGCCAAGGCGGCGGCAACTCGCTCGGGCGGAACATCGTGATCGCGCGAAAATTCTTCGGCCAGTCTCTGCAGATAAGCCAGTTCACCGGTGGCTAATGTGTCACTGATTCGTTGTTTGAAGTCGGCGATGCGTTTGTTATTGACCATGTCAACGGTTGGCAATTGCAACGGCTCTATTTTCTGGCGGGTAGCCCGCTCGATCGTGCCCAGTAGTCGCCGCTCGCGTTGCGTTACAAATAGAATCGCCTCGCCACTTCGTCCAGCACGACCCGTGCGTCCAATACGATGCACGTAGGCTTCTGTGTCATAGGGTATGTCGTAGTTGATGACATGACTGATTCGATCAACGTCGAGTCCGCGAGCGGCGACATCGGTGGCCACCAGAATATCCAGTTGGCCGCGCTTGAGTTTGCTCACCATTTGCTCGCGTTGTTTTTGTGGCATGTCGCCATTCATGGCGGCCGCAACAAAGCCGCGTGCTGCGAGTTTGTCTGCCACTTCAACGGTTGCCGTGCGTGTGCGAACAAACACCAGCATGGCATCGAACGTTTCTGCCTCGAGAATTCGCGTCAGTGCATCTAGCTTGTGTAAACCGCTGACGAGCCAGAATCGTTGTCGTATGGTGCTGGCAGTGGTTAATCTGCCTTCGATGGTTATTTCCATCGGATCGGTCAGATGTTTGTTGGCAATACGGCGAATTACCGAGGGCATGGTGGCCGAGAATAAGGCCATCTGACGTGAATCGGGGGTCTGCTCAAGAATCCATTCAACATCATCGATAAAGCCCATTCGCAGCATTTCGTCAGCTTCGTCAAGGACCAGTGTTTGCAACTTGTCGAGCTTGAGCGTGCCACGCCGCATGTGATCCATGATTCGCCCAGGTGTGCCGACGACAACATTCACACCACGAGCCAGCTGGCGGATCTGTCCGGTATAGTCCTGTCCGCCGTATACAGGTAAAACTCGTAGGTTTTTCATATATTTGGCGTACTTTGCGAATGCCTCAGCCACCTGTATGGCTAGCTCGCGTGTGGGTGCAAGCACCAAAGCTTGCACACCTTTGGCATTGAGATCCATGCGAGCCAGTAGCGGCAGCGCGAAAGCCGCTGTTTTGCCGGTTCCGGTGGGCGCATGGCCAAGCAAGTCACGCCCTTCCAGTAATGGCGGAATGGTAGACGCTTGAATGGGGGTTGGCGTTTCATAGCCAACTGCCTCGACCGCGCGCTGCACCTCTGCGGGCAGGGCAAGGTCGGAAAAGAGAGTTACAGTATTGGATTGCGACATTGCGGGAGCTTACCGTGTTATTGCTAAGACAGGTAGCGCGCTTGCGTGAATCTTGAAGCTCACCTTATCATCTGTCACGAGAGTTGTTACCAACAGGGCAGGGTATGAACTATTGGTTGTTCAAATCAGAGCCGGATGCGTTCAGCATTGATGATCTGAAAGCCATGAAGGCGCGCAGAGATCATTGGGACGGTATCCGTAATTATCAAGCACGCAATTTGATGCGAGATGAAATGAAAAAAGGTGATTTAGGCTTTTTTTATCATTCCAGCTGCAAAGTGCCCGGTATCGTGGGCGTGGTCGAAATTGTACGTGAAGCCTACCCAGATCATACGGCTTGGGATCCGCAGTCTCAGTATTACGACCCTAAGTCATCGCCCGATAATCCCCGATGGGTCATGGTAGATGTGAAATTCAGGCAGAAATTTGCCAATGTACTGTCACTTGAAAAACTGCGTACTGTGAGCCGTTTAGGCGATATGGTGTTGTTGAGAAAGGGAAGCCGGTTGTCCATTCAACCCGTGAGTGCTGGCCAGTGGAAGACTATATTAAAGCTCGCTACGTGAGAATTTGATTGTCGGCAGTCAATCGATTTAGCGGTCAGTAGGCCCGTGGCATCACTGGCTCTCCAGTAATGATTCGTACAGCGAATCAGCTGTTTTGATATACCCAGGAACATCTTTCAACCATTCATTGTTGAGCTTCTTGTTGTAATTCAGGTACAACTTTTCATCCACAATCGTCCAGAATTCAGGTTCTATTTTCACCAGATTTCCCTGCACAACACCGTACGCACAGTAGCCGCCGTACTGGGGAGCATATTTCTCAGGTTCTGCGACAAACAAGTCCAGGTGCTCCTGTGAGGAAAATTTCCACGTCGCGCCTGACCAGGATGTCGTGTATTCGTCGCTGCCCTTCACCGGCTTACCTTGAGTGAAGTAGGCGACGGTGTCGGTGCCTCTAATGGCGATGCCGTTGGGTTCGTAGCCGAATAATCCCTTTTTTTCCAGCGTATTGATTCGCTCGGCTGCCATGGCGCTACCGATTGTGGCAAGCAAAATAACGGTGGTGAGTACAATTTTTGTCAGGCGCATGGTGTTGGTCGAGCAATTATTACGGATACAAGGTGTAAGACGGCTCTGATTTAAAAAAGTTTTATGGTGCCGTGTAATTTGCACAATTGTTACAGATTTTTCAGAGATTTTGCCGCGCAACTATTTCCAGCGACTATGTCCAGAACGTGCCAGCAAGCGCATCACGTCGTTGAGTGCTTTCAGATGTTGTACTGTCTACAGCTCAGGCAGTACCCCGGATAACTGACCTGAGCGCCGTTTGCGCCGTTCATCCAGCCAATAGGCAAGCTCTCTTAGGCTCAGGAATAACGCTAGCATCAACAGTAGGCCCAGCGTCACATGCCATGGCACCAGCGATTCACCACTGCTGCGTAATCGTAGGAGTAACTTATCCTTCCAACTGTCGTTTAGGGCGATGTCTGCCAGCAAATCCGCTCGGTCTGGTAGGCCAACGTTAATGCGACGAGCAGGGATGATTGCGTCTTTTTTACGATCTTCAACAATGCTGTACCACGGCACTCTTACTGTATCGAGAAACACCGGTATGGGACTTTGCGCCACCATTCGAAACTTGAAAACAGCGCTGGCAGAAATTTGATCGCCTACCAGTTGTTGAGAGCGGTGGTGACTGATTGGCGTTGTGGTAAGCGCACGACTCTCCAATGGTGTTACCGAAGGTAGGTGGCTGGCCAACACATTGTGAGCGTTGAGCGTAATGGTACGGATAATTTCATCACCTGCTGATAATGTTCGTGGGTCTTTGGACCATTCATCTGTGAGTGCGACACGACGGGCGGGTAACCACCAGGATGCTTGCGACGCCGCCGGTTTTGCGAACAATGTGAAAGTATCGGTGTGCCGATCAAAATCGCTGCGCTGTGTTCTAGATCGAATAGCCGTACCTTTCCAGCGCACACCGTCTATATCAATAGCGCCCGAGCGTTGCGCAAACAGATGATAGCGCCAGGCAATGACACGCCAGCGTTCACCGTTATCCAGTTCCTCGACGGTTCTTCGCTGAATAAATTGTTCCAAAACATCAAACCCGTCAAAATCTGGCAACATGAGTTGTTCGTCAGCGATAGGATGACGGTGACGAAGTTGTATATCGAAAACCATGTGTTGACCGACAAACGGCTGTGGGCTGGACGCGGATGTATCAATGATGTTGATGGTCGCAGAATCAGATGCGCCGTTATCGACTGTTAGTGTCTGACTGATCGTTAAGTCGTCGGGATCAGGTTGCCAGTTAGTGTCGGCCGGTGCTTGCACGTCAATGATGACAGAATTTGATAACACTGGCCCTTTGATAGTCATGCCGCTCAACGGACCGAAAATAACGCGGCCTTCACGGCGCGGTAGAAATTCCATACGACGTAATTTTACTTCAACAACACGTTCGTTAATGACGGCAATCCGAGTGCCTGTGGTCTCGCGTATCAGATCAGCATCTTTGAACAAAGTACTGATATCCAGTGCCTCTGTGATACCCACTGCTTCGACCTCTAGGGTAATGCTGTCACCCAGATAGATAGTTTCGTCGCTGCCAATGAGTGTGATGCCAGGTTGTACCTTGGCTACCGCCAAAGGTGGGTATGCCAAAGTACCCACAATAAAACACACCATACCAATGATAAACCGAACATGGCTTACCATGAGCTGCCACCTTCAGGAGCGCTCTGTCCTGCCGCTTGACGTCTTCGTTGCTCAAGCTTTATACGTTGTTGTAAATACAACTGCGCATCATGATTGATCCGATTTAGCCACTGGGTGGTTGCCTGTTCGGTTTCAAGTGAGGTTCGTAAGCCGGCTGCTTGCGAATCGGTGTTGACGTTATCGGATTCTGACCCACCAGAGGCTTGACTTGCTGCGTCTTGATCGGTTGCCTGGCCATTGAGCGCGCCGCCACTGTCGTGGTTCTTAGGTTGCTGTGGTTGCTCGATAGCGTTATTAGCGTCTCCTGCCTGTGCAGACTGCTCAGAGTCCATGCGCTGTTCCCCCAACTGATCAGACTGATCGCTGGGTGCTGAGTCACCGGTGTCGCTTTGTTGATCGCCACCCTCACCGCTGTCTTGCTCCTGAGCTTGATCCTCTGAGTCGATTCGTTCGATTTCATCGCCGGTAGGCTGACGAGCGCCGCGCCGATCGGCGTTGTTCTCATCTGTTAACAGCTTTCTCATCAATTGCGCATTGTGGTCAGCATCTTTAAGTGATGGATTCATTGATAGGGCTCGCTGATAGGCATCCAGAGCCAGTGCGTAGTAACCCAGTTTTACATAGCAGTTGCCAAGATTGAACGCAGAGACTGGATCATTGGCTCTGACAAAGGCTTCAGCAGCCCGCCACCATTGTTCAGAGCGGTACAGGGCGACGCCTTTCCACGCAGGGTCTGTGAAGATCTCGCCAGCTTGCACATAATCACCAGACTCAAACAGTCGATGAGCCAGCAAGTTGTCATCGCGAGCAGCAACCGGTGACAAACTGATACACAGCAACACAACACTGAATAATTGCATGATGGGCATAGTTGCATTCTTGCCTGAAGGTGTCACCCATCGAGCTCCTGTCGAAACAGCCACAACATCAGCGGTATCGCAAATACCAACAACCAGTGCGACTGGTCACGCCAAACCAGGCTTTTCAATTGAGCGTGCGTTGCAGCGTTCGCCTGCTGATCCAGTTGCAAGTGCGCATAATTTAAGACGCCAAAACGATTGGCTTTAATACTCACGCCATTGCCATTGTCTGAAAGTGTTTGCGCTAGCTTCCAATTCAGGCGTGTTTCGTCTCCCGTTGATGTAGTGCTGCTCCAGCTTTCTATCGCCGCATTGTTTTCAGTGACAGCGGCTATTTCACGGTTACTAGTGTCAGATGAGCCAAATAGCAGGCCGTCGACACGGTGCCCGGCATCTGCCAGATATCGGGCTGCTGCAATGCTGCTGTTGCCAATGCCGCCGGAGTCTCCAAGTACGAAAACACGTGCTGCTATGAACTGACTGTCTTCTATGACTGAAGTTGCCAGCGATAAAGCACGAGCCAGGTTAGAACCCTCGGTTGGTATCACGCCATACTCCAGTAGCGCAGCGTGCTCATTTAACACTGAACGGTCAAAAGCTGGGGGCGCTACCAGAAATGCATCACCGGCAAAAAGAATAAGA
Organism: uncultured Granulosicoccus sp.; assembly: GCA_938003775.1. Classification (GTDB taxonomy): domain Bacteria; phylum Pseudomonadota; class Gammaproteobacteria; order Granulosicoccales; family Granulosicoccaceae; genus Granulosicoccus. Next base: position 53,943 of record CALKXZ010000014.1, read on the forward strand.
GCCATAGGCCTGGCACCGGCTTGGCGCGACAGCTCAGCCACAGATTCACGCAAAGCGCTTAACCGAGTTGGGACTGTATCGTTGAGCGTCATGGATCGTGAAACGTCTGCGACCACTATCCAGCCGGTACTGTGTCTCCATGTCTCGTCTTCACTCTGGCGTACGACTGGTTGACTCAGGCTCAATGCGACTAGGCTGGCTATCAGTAACGCTACATTGATACGTGAAAAGCGCGCAGGTGCCGCGCCGAGGAACTCAAACAATGGCGGTGACAGAACCTGTTGCCAATGACTTCGCGCAGTGTGATGTCGCAATAACAGAGCGGCCAGCAACAACAGTAGAGCCGGGATGAGCCACAACGGCCGCAACACAACCCATTCACCGAACTGCCAAGTGTTCATGTGTATATACGCTGTACATAGGCTATGGATAATACACAGAGCATCAATAGCGCTTGAGGCCATTGACGCAGGTCATGGCGAATAATGACAGGCGGTGCAGCTACATCAGCACGTTCAAGAGCATCTATAGCGGTATAGATCTGTTGCAAGTCGGCAGTGTTAGTCGCCCTAAAAAACTGACCACCGGCCTGTTCAGCGATAGCTTTGAGTGTGTCCTGATCCAGATCAGCTGATTGAGCAATGCGGTAACCACCTCGCTCTCCATCCACGCTGCCAAGCGCAATCGTGTGTACGCGAATGCCAAGGCTATGGGCTAGTAAGGCTGCACTTTCAGGTTCCACCGAGCCAGCATTGTTAGTGCCGTCGGAGAGCAAAACTATGGCTTTTTGAGTGGCTGGATCGCCCTGTAGTGTTTGTATGGCAAGGCCAATAGCGTCACCAATGGCCGTTGATTGTCCTGCCATACCAATACCAGCGCTGTTAAGGATGCTGCTCAATGCATGTAGATCAAATGTCAGTGGCGAGGCGATAAAGGCCTGCTTGCCATAGAGCACTAGACTGACGCGGTCGCCCTGTCGTTGAACGATGAAATCGTGGGCTACTTTCTTGACCACACTAAGTCGATCCTGGGTCACGCCGTCAAGTGAGTAATCCTGCCGTTTCATGCTGCCCGAAACATCGACGGCCAATGCCATGGCTCTGCCGCTAGCCGGTTGCACGATGGCATCTCCTTGCCGCCAAGGTTGAGCCACCGATGTGAGTAGACTGAGCCAGCATAACCACATCAGAATGGGTCGAATCGATAACTTAACGGGTGTTTTTGATACCAGCGTTTGCAGTGATTGTTCCAGTACCGGTGGAATGCGAATGGCGGTTAGCGTCTGGCGTGAATAATAATGGTGTATCAACCACGGCAATGGCGTTAACAAAAAAACCCATGGCCAATTAAACTGGATCATTCGCCGCTGGTACTTTTCCTAGCACCAGATGAAACCACTGGGTTAACAGGTAGTGATTTAATCTGTCTCTCTAGTTCAGAACACAACACGCTCATATTCGCCACCGAGGGTGTTTGGGTCTGATACAGAGCGTCTCCAAAAATTCGCCCGTCCGACTGCGTAAACCAATGCGTATTAAAGGCTTGATCCAGCTGTGCTAGCCATTGACCTCGATCACCACTGATATCCTGGCCTTGGTAACGCATTACTTTGCGCAGCAGCTTGGCCAGATGAAGCAGGCATGATGCGGGTTCAAGTTGCCGAGCCCAGTCAATTTCGCGCAAGGCCTCGTTGCGCCATCGCTCACGTCTGCGTTGACGCTGCCGGTAGAATAATAGTGCGATGAACACAAAAACCACCAGGTTGGCTGCAATTAACCACAAAGACACGCCCACCGGTGGTGGCGGTTCTTGAATGTCGCGTAACTGGCTAAGTAGTTGTTCGGTGTTGCTCATGGTAGATAACCGCCTTGACGCAATCCACCAACCACATGCTGCACGCCGTCCTTGGTATCAAACAGCGGAATCATCAATTGTTGAAAACGATTGATTCGGTTGCGCTGCTCGGTTTGCAGATGCTCCAGCAGCTGAGCGCAAGCGTGCCTGTTCAGCGCTACACTATGCGTGCGTTGATCTGAACAATGTCCCGAGTAATAACCGTAGCGACCTATCGGTAAACCCTCTTGCAACATCGGTTCGTTGATATAAACACTGGCCTGTTGTGTGGTGTGTTTCAGTTGCACTAAGACCTCATCGAAGTTTTCACCGGCGTGATCCAAACCGCTGATCCAGATCAGCGTGCCTTTTAGCCCGGTCTGGGTGAGTAACCATTGTCCAGCCTGTTCCAGTGTAATGTGTGGCTGTTTGGTTGCGTGTATTGCCTCAGATAGGTCAATCAGTGGGTCTTGAGTGTTGCTCGTTGTGTCGCGATCAACCACGTTTTGTGAGCGGTTTTCCAGGGAGGGTAGGTCGCGCTGATGCAAGGGTTGTAGGGCGTATTTATAGCGCCGAGCCAGCAGAGCGCATCCGTCGATCGCAGTTCGGTGTCCACCACCGTACTCGCTGG
>CALKXZ010000015.1 GCA_938003775.1 uncultured Granulosicoccus sp.
CGCTCGGCGGGACGGCCACTAGCCGATGCGCACCACCCAGACCTGCAACAGGGTCACGATGCAGCACGTGGGCGATCTCGTGCGCCATAACCATGGCCAGCGTATTCTCATCGCGCATACGGGACAGAAGCCCTTTGTAGAACAATAGATTGCCACCCACCGTTGCGAAGGCATTAAATATATTCTCGCTATCGTAGTGAACCTGAACCTGCATCGCTTCCGGCATAGGAAGGTGCTCACTAACGCGTCTGGCCAGATCATTCAAATAGGCCGTCATTTCCGGGTGCTGCTGAACGTCACCTAAGGGTATATCCAATCGCTCCATAACTGCCAATTCAAAAGAGAACGGAATGCGCTTGGCCAGAAACGCCCCGGAGAACTGTAAAACCACGACCAGTGCAATCACTAGCACAATTGCACCAATGGCAAGCTGGATAAATTGCTTTAACGGATGAACCTGACTGGTGTTGATTCCTTCAGGCGGCAACCGATTTTCATAACGCATGCGGTGTCTCGGTTTGGTTACCCTGAACTAATGGTGAAACGTCTCACTATCACGACAAGTCCTGTGAGGGGATCATGGCGGTACCGTAGGCCAGTACTTCCATTGCACCCAAACGTCCTGAGGCTATACGCGTCGTTTCAAACTTTATGTTGAAGACATAGGCGGCATTCACACCGATTGCCTGCTGTTTCATACGCAACACAGATTCGCGTCGCGCACGATCAAGCAATGACTCAAATGGCGTCACTCGGCCACCAAAAATGTTAATGAGACTGGCCAGGAAGGTTTTAAAGTAATCCGAGGCAATAACCACATTACCGCTGACTAACTGCTGTTTGTAAGCACGATCCTTAGGGGGATAACGGGAGGCTACAACCGGCAGGTGCTGCGTTTCTGCCTCACGCTTCACGATACGTTTGAAGTGTCGCCTCTCAGCTACACGACCAAACAGATACCCCAATACCAGCAGAGCGACAACACCGAGCGCCTGGACCAGGAGGCTAGTCATCCTGCAGTTCCACAGCCGTACCGTAGACAAAAATTTCAGCTGCACCCGCCGCAATACTGGAGGTGCTGTAGCGCACATTCAGTACGGCGTTTGCACCGACCGACTTAGCCTGAGATAGCATTCGTTCAGTGGCCTCCTCGCGTGAATCTGACAAGAGTTCGGTGTAGCCACGTAATTCGCCGCCAAAGAAGTTCTTGAACGAGGCTGCAATATCGCGTCCCACGTGCTTGGACCGAACCGAGCTTCCCTGTACTAGCCCAAGATGCCGGACAACGGAGCGGCCTGGCAAAAACTCAAGATTGGAGACGAGCATGCAAATTCCTGTGGATGAAACCTTACGCCAGTGTACTGGACTGGCCCATTCTATTCTTGAAACGCCGAACCCATCTGACGGTGCTGGCCAATCACAGGTTTACACTAGAGCAGGATAAGCTGAGGAGTGCCCCACGAACCTGTGCCAGGTTTCGCTACACTACCCGGATGACAACCCTGTGCATTATGACCGCCCTAGCTGCCGAATCTCGCGTTTTTATTGATGCCTACAAATTACGTCATCTGCCGATCAGAGGTCTACGCCTGTACGGTAGCGAATATTGTCTGCTGCTACAAACAGGTGTTGGAAAACTGAAGGCAGCAGCAGCGACGGCGGCGCTACTGCAGGTCCGCCCAGACATCTCGTGCATCGTCAACGCCGGCATCGCTGGAGGTACAGACCAGATCGGGTCTGTGTATTTGGCTCATCGCGTCCAAGATAGGGCCACCGGCATGAGTTGGTATCCGCACTTGCCATTGCAACGTCAAGTTCCCGATTTAGCGACAATAGAGGTACAGACAATGGACAAACCCTGCTCTACATATCATCAGGGAATACTGTTTGATATGGAATCCAGCGGTATTTTCTCGGCAGCCAGTGTCTATTTATCCACCGATGCTATGCAGTGTGTCAAAGTGATATCGGATAATTCGGATCAATCAATGAGTGCAGTAAATTCAGCTAACTGTACCCAGCTTATGAACCACACTGTGCCTGTTATCACACAATTGCAACAGTGGCACGCTGCCAAACAAACCGACAACGAATTTTTAGCCGGTATAGACACAGCCGTTAACGCACTGGTTACCCGCGTTCACCACACCACCAATGATACATTGCAACTACGTCGCCTATTACAACAATTAACCAGCGTAACCAAAACTGTACCCAGCACCGTGGACCTGATCGAATTATCCAGTGCCAAGCTGATCAAACAGCAGTTGCAAGAAGCTCTGAAAAACGCACCACTAACGTACGGTCAAAACGATTGATGGATACGCTGTACATTGAACGAGAAGTACAGACTCATCCTCGTACCGTTCGCATCTGTGAGCGATTCTCCAATGCCCGGCATATAGTGATAGACCGGCACACTGACGTCTTCAACGCACGGGCACAGAACTTCAGACAACAAAAAGCCAACCCTTCTCTAATTCTGGCGCATAAGGCGGGACAGCGCGTTCACGCCACTCCACCGGGTTACCACATCGGAGGCGAACACAACTACTATTTCTCTCACATGCTTAACTGCGTGTACGACTGCCGCTATTGTTTTCTACAAGGCATGTACCAATCGGCAAACTATGTGGTATTTGTTAACAGTGAAGATTTTCTATCCGACATCACCCACATTGCCCAGCAACATGATTCGCAAAGCTGGTTTTTCTCTGGCTACGATTGTGATTCACTGGCTTTAGATCCGGTAACGCATTTTGTTAACGATTGTCTGAATCATTTTGACAATCTAGACAATGCTTGGCTGGAGCTGAGAACTAAGAGCACACAGATACGGCCACTGCTCAAACGCCCTGCAGTACCCAATGTGGTGGTTGCCTACAGCTTGTCACCAGAGGCTATTGTGGCTGACGAAGAACACGGCACGCCGTCGCTGGCGAAACGGCTTGATGCATTGCTTAGGTTACAAAAACACGGCTGGAAAATTGGCCTGCGTTTTGATCCATTGCTGTGTGCCGATAATTTCAACACGCTGTACGGTGATATGTTTACTCAGGTTTTTCAGACCCTGGATATGCCCTCAATCCATTCAGTGAGTTTGGGTGTCTTTCGGCTACCCAAAGGCTTTCATAAAAAGCTGGTTAAACTCTACCCAGATGCCCGCATTCTGACGGCACCTATTGAGCAGCGTGCAGGCATGATGTCATACCCCATTGAGACTGAAAACCGAATGCGAGAGTTTTGCTTAACTCAACTTAAAACCACTATTCGTGACGACCAATTTTTTCCATGCAGTTAAATACCCATGCCTGAATAGAAACTCATCATGGTACTCCTTGGCCGCAAACTCACACTTATCCTCATACAATGAACAGGCTCAACAACACGACTTCAAACAAGGGTTGTGTACTAGTGACTGGTGGCAGTAAGGGCATAGGGCTGGCCTGTTGCACAGCATTAGCAGATGCAGGCTATGACACGGTGTCTTTATCTCGCACACCTGCACCAACAACACTTACTAACGATACACATTATTTCGTTGACTTATCCGACCTTGAAGCCACCACAAAAACCCTTAAGGATGTTGTCAAGAACCATACTATTACCGCACTGGTGTGCAACGCCGGTCGTGGCGACATTGGCTCGCTTGAAAATTTTTCACCCCTACAAATTCAGCACAGTATTTTGTTAAACCTCATCAGTCCATTATGTGTGGCTAGGCTGTGCTTACCAGCACTGCGCAAACAGCCACGCAGCAACATCGTATTTATTGGCTCGACGAGTGCGCTGCAGGGTGCACGCTATGGATCGGTGTACAGTGCAGCTAAATTCGGTCTGCGCGGTGTTGCCCAATCGCTGAATTATGAAGTATCGGGAATCAATTGCCATGTTGGTATCGTTCAACCCGGTATGGTGCGAACCGGTTTTTTTGATTCACTGGATTTTGAGCCAGGCCCGGACGAGGCGCATGCCTTACACGCGACTGATATCGCCAGGGCCGTTGTGAGCATGATCACATCTCCTGACCATGCACTGATCAGTGAGCTCGTGGTGCAACCGCGTCAACACGTAGTACAAAAACGCAAACGCTAACAAGGCTCAGCCAAAAGAACTGGACTTACGCATTATAATGCGTAAGTCTGGGTGAGATGTTTCGCAAATGAAATCATCCCGAGTTCTCGTGAAATTATCGGCAGGCATTTATGCCGCCGACGTATTCGCAACTGATAATCAGAAATGTGACAGCGGCATGATTAGTCCTGCCAGGCTACAAAGTTGTAATAGTTGCACAGAGATAGCCAAAACCGCACACAACAAGGCTTCTGGTGCCTTAACACGGCAGTTATTACCACTGTACACAAATACATTTCCAATAATTCATAGCAATAACCGGCCAGATAGTTCAGTTTGCTTGCCCGGCGTATATAACCTCTGCGACCTATTTGTCTTTCGCCACGGGTAGTTGTATCAGCCACCCGTGTCGTGCGTCTTCTGCAAGATAAGGTCCTCGGGTATGAACGCCAACAACACGACTAGAATGGAGACCCGAAAAATACGTGTTCAAGATAGACCGAGCAAGCTGGATACTTATTGCGATTGTTGGCACCTTGTTGTTAACACTCTGGGCGGTATTCAATCGGCCAGAGCACGTGCCGGCATGGCCTGACACCATTAAAGGTGTTTCTTTCTCCCCGTTTCGGGCAGGTCAGTCACCACAAAAAACCGACTATCCCAGTGAAGCACAAATTACGCGGGATCTTATCCTGTTATCAGACCGCGTAAAAAGCGTCAGAACCTATTCTGTTGAGGAAACATTAGGCAGTATTCCACGCTTGGCTGCACCTCTGGGGCTGGATGTGATGGTGGGAGTTTGGATCTCAGCGGACATGGATAGGAATTGGTCGGAGATTGGCAAGCTACGACAAATGCTGGAAAATAATCCGGGCAACATCTCAGGTATCGTTGTCGGTAACGAGGTGTTGCTCCGGAACGAAATTACCGTAGAACAGCTGGCCTACTTTGTTGACATCGTTCGCAATATATCCGGCTCGATTCCAGTGACTGTGGCAGAAACCTGGGACATTTGGCTCAAGAACAAGAAACTCGGCGCCCATGTTGACTTCATCACCGCGCACGTGCTGCCTTACTGGGAAGGTATCCCGGCTAACGTAGCCTACAACTATGTATTTGAACGCTATGATGAGCTTGGTGCTGCCTTTCCCGAAAAGCCATTGGTATTGGGAGAAGTTGGCTGGCCAAGCGAAGGGCGTCAGCGCGGTGGTGCCGAGCCCAGCCTACAAAACCAAGCCAAGTTTCTTCGTCGCTTCATCCAACAGGCCGACGCACGTGATGCCAACTACTTCGTACTGGAAGCTTTTGATCAGATTTGGAAAACTGACGAGGGTGCAGTTGGCCGCTACTGGGGAATTTTCAATGCGGCAAGAGAGCCGAAATTTCCGTTTGCTGAACCAGTAACACCGGTACCTGAATGGCGAGCCATCGCTGGATTTTCCCTAGCATTTGCGGTGTTATTACTCGCCTTGCTTCTGCGCGACAGCCGAGGGCTTGTACACGGGGGGCGCGGTTTTTTGGTACTGGTTTCTTACTTGGTATCTACCGTAGTTGTCTGGATGGTCTATGACTATTCACAGAAATACCTGACATGGGAGCAGGTGTTGCTGGGGATCGGCCTGTTAGCGGCTGCGTTTTGCATCACGATCGTACTGCTGGCTGAAGCACACGAATGGGCCGAAGCCATTTGGAACCGTCGCCACAACCGGTTACAACAACTCGTTGCCGACAAACAAGAGGCAGCGAAAAAAGTTTCGATCCATGTTCCGATACACAATGAACCGCCAGAGATGGTAATCGAGACTTTGGCTGCTCTTCGAAAGCTTGACTACGACAATTATGAAGTCATTGTTGTAGACAATAATACTAGCGAGCTTGAGTGTTGGCAGCCTGTGAAACACTGGTGTGAACGCCAGGACGAACGATTTCACTTCCATCACGTTAACCCACTACCAGGATTCAAAGCCGGCGCACTGAACTACGCGTTACAAAAAACCGCCGATGATGTCGAACTGATAGCCGTAATTGACAGTGACTACGTTGTTGAACCCAACTGGCTAAGCGATTGCACTGCGGCGTTTGAGGATGATGAAATTGCTATTGTGCAAGCACCTCAAGACTACCGTGACGCCGACGAGAGTCTGTTCAAATCAATGATCTATGCGGAGTACGCAGGGTTCTTCGGTATTGGCATGGTCAATCGTGATGTGCGTAATGCCATTATCCAACACGGCACCATGACGATCATCCGAAGAAAGGTTTTGGATCAGGTCGATGGCTGGTCCGAATGGTGTATTACCGAAGATGCCGAACTCGGACTACGCATACTCGAAGCTGGGCACAGAACATCCTACGTTCCTTGCTCGTACGGTCGTGGGCTAATGCCGGACAATTTTCTGGACTACAAAAAACAGCGTTTTCGCTGGGCCTATGGATCTGTACTAATTCTTCGTCACCATATGCGTTATTTCCTTTCGCTGAATCGCTCGAAATTGACATCTGGGCAAAGGTACCATTTTGTAGCAGGCTGGTTACCATGGATGGCGGATGGTCTAAGCCTGATGTTTAACTGCGTGGCGCTTGCCTACTGCGTGCTGATGGTTCTATACCCGCATTCATTCAACCCACCTGAAATAATGCTAAGTCTGCTGCCCATTGGTTTTTTCGTGTTCAAGCTATCTAAAATGCTTGTGCTCTATCGTTGGCGAATGCAGGCCAGTCTTATTCAGAGCATTGGTGCCGGTATAGCCGGACTTTCTGTCTCACATACCATTGCACGCGCCATGCTTGCTGGCCTGAGAACTACTGGCATCGGATTTAATAGAACACCTAAATTGGCAGACACACACTCAGTCAAACAGGCCTTGCTTGATGTACGCGAAGAATTGTTGTTAGGCACAGGCCTTATCCTAGCAGCAGTCACGATTAGCACCAGAGATGATGCTTACTTAGGGGACACACAGCTTTGGATCGTACTATTGTTTGTACAAAGCGTACCTTACTTAGCAGCGGTTATGCTGTCGTTGGTTAGTACACTGGAGAGGTTGCCAGCAAGACTGTTCAACGGTAATCCGCAGGATTCGTTACTCGGACGGCTGGCAGAGACATTGATCCGTGCAGAGCGTTGATGTGGTTGATTGTACCAATCTGAAAACAAACAACTGCAGCTTGTTATGGCATGTGGTTGTATTGACTGCATTCACTATCGCATTCACTTTTTTAGTTACATGGGCTTGCCGCCTCATACTGGACTATGCATTTGGTTTAAATCTGCTTCATGAGTTCTGGCTGCGTGATTTTCTGGGCAACCTACTCATTGCTTTTTTGTGCTTGGCACTAGTCCAGAGACTCGGGCGCGCTCTGTTACTAACTGCTATTGTGGTGATCGGCTTTCAGCTGGCAAACGGCGGCAAACTTTCCGTGTTGGGAACACCCATAAGTCCAGATGACTTCATCAATGTACAAAACTTGTTTTACCTGACAGATGGATGGAAACGGATAGCATTAATGATCATCGCCGCGCTTCCCGTTATAGCGGCCGTTCTGCTAACACCCTTCCGCCGAGTGTCAACCTGGGCAGTGATGGTCGCTATGGCCACGTCTACTCTGATGATTGTTCGCTACAGTGAACCGCTGCAAGTAGCACTTGATCAACAGTTTGGCAACTCGGTATGGAATCAGCCGGAGAATTTCAAAAAACGCGGCCTGGCATTGCACATTGCACAGGAAACAGTGCGCACACTGGCCAAGGTTGGCAAGTATCCGGACCAGAGCAGCGTGCTCGCAGCTTTAGGCCAAACAAGTTCTGATAGCACGACCACGACAGAGCGTATTAATACGACCAATACGACCAATACAGCCACCGAGCAAACTGCCACATCTCAGACCGCACGCAACGTACATATTGTGGTGCTGGAGTCGTTCTTTGATCCAGTGACGCTGGGTCCTGAATGGGTGCCAGAAGACCCACTACCTGCCTCTTTTAGGTCGCTTTGGGAGCAGACCGGACAAAGTAAAGCCTTGTCACCGGTGTTTGGTGGTTACACTGCCAATGCTGAGTTTGAAACACTGTGTGGTTTTCCCGTCACCGAAAATGCGGTATTTTTTGAAGGTTGGTTAAGACGCGATGTCCCCTGCCTTCCAAATGTACTGGCACAAGCTGGCTATAGCACAATCGCCTCTCATCCCAATGTTCCCGGATTCTGGAATCGCACGCTGGCCTACAACCTGGTAGGTTTTGATCATTATCTTAGCAAGACCGACTTTGACCTTACCGATTCGGTGGGAGGTCTGCTACTAGATCATAGTTACTACGATCAAGTTTTTAAGCAATTAGACACGCTAACAGACAACAAGCCCATCCTGAACTACATGTTGACCTACCATGGGCATCTACCGTACCCCACTAATGATCAGTACCCAGACAAAATACAATCCGGGCGTAACGCACCTTTGTTGCACGGTTATCTCAATCAAATCTGGTACAAATCTAGAGATTTAATGAGTCGCCTTCAAACGCTTAGGGCCAACGATCCAAGCGCGATTATAGTAATTTTTGGCGACCATCTGCCATTCCTGGGACCCAACTATGGTGTGTATAGCGACGTGTTGAATTTGCCAGATGATCGAGCCGATTTCACCGGCGAGATGCTGGAATACTTGGTCAGTACTCCCTTGATCGTCATTGATGGTGAACGCGGCCCAGTAGAACTGGGAAAACTACCCATTTACCGATTACCAGCACTCATACTCGCACTATTAGATGATGACAAACACGAACGGATATTCGACTGGACACGTAACCCCAAGGACACACTGATACGCCCTGTGTATGGCATGCACATTAATGTGACCGCCAATGGTGCTCAAGCCTGTCCAGATGACCTATCGGCACCCCCTGATTGCAAAGACAGCGCCTCATGGTTAGCACGTACCAGACTGCTGATCAGCGATGTTTTCACTGGCAAACAATTTAGCTTAAGACAATTGCAAGGTAGTACTTAAGCACCATCGTGGACTGATAGCGTGGCTGTGTAAGTAGCGGAGTAAAGGCTGTGTGAGTGGCAGTCAGATGCAATCCTCAATGCCGAATTTATCGGATTATTGAAGCATTATTGACATTGATGAAAGGCATAACACTTGCGCAACGCGATTCTTCCATGTAAAGCGGTCACTATATATTTCGGGCACAGAACATGCAGAATTTATGTGTGGGGTTAGAAGGAGCTAGTTGTGCCAACGATAATCGATTTTATCAAATCGCTACTCAGTGCAATATCGGGTGAAGGCCTTTTACGCAGGTTTCCGAAT
>CALKXZ010000016.1 GCA_938003775.1 uncultured Granulosicoccus sp.
GTACGGCGAAGGCCCGGTCTCGTGACAAGTCCAGGTTATAGTCCTCGTCCCCCATGCTATCGGTATGCCCTTCGATCACTGCATTTCTCTCAGGGTAATTGCGCATAAAGGCCGCAATTTTGGCAATGTTACGAGCAGCACCAGGAGCCAGTGTGGCTTTATTAACATCAAACAGCACGTCACCGAGCGTAAGGACCATACCACGCTCTGTTTTTTCAGCCTGCAACGCTGCCATCTGCTTCTGAAGATCCATGGCTTCCTGCTTGGCTTTCATGAGTTCAGCTTCGCGCAAATCCAGTGTCACATTGCGCCTTTCCAATGCCATTGCTTCCAGTTCACGATCCTTCTCGTTACTGTCGGAAATTAGGTTCGCAATGGTCACTCGCTGACTGGCAAGGTAGGCATAATGTTCGACTTGCCAACGATCGGCCTTTTTCTTCCAATGCTGATCGGCCAATGCTAGGGCATCGCGAGCCTGATCCAACTCCTCAGGTGCGTGCTTAACTATTGTAATATTCTGCGACGCTTCGTTGTAAGCGTAGCGTGCCTGCTCCAACGATTCGATTTCTTTGGGTGCACTGCTGCAAGCACTCAATGCGACGACAACAAGCGCCGCTGTCACCAGCAGGCGTAAATGTAGTGTATTCATGTGTATTCTCTGGTTGGCATCAAGTCTGGGCATGGATCACTCGGCGTTGCTGGTGCGGGTAACTTCTTCGCGAATCATGCGGATGTTATCCTGCGCCTCTTTCAAGGCCAGTCTCGATTTCTCAGCATCAGCAGCCGCGCGAGCCAGCTCAGCATCAACCCGTGCTTCAACGGTCAGGTGTCGCGCACGCTTATAGTCTTTCTTGGCCATGGCATCATCTGCTGCCTTCTTCTTCTCGCGTGCAACGCGCAGCTCAATAGGTGCATATTCACGCGCACCGGAGCTCTCCGCATTTTTCAGTGCAGAACTTGCCAGTGCTAATTCTGAAACCGGCTTGGGCGCTTTACTGCCACACGCAGTGACTGATACGGCCAGTACAAATACTGCGCCGAGTTGAACGATGGACTTGTTCATGAAAATAAATCTCTCAATGGCTTAAGAGAGATATCGGCATGAACTAACTAGAGGTAAGCGAAGCTGTATTACCAGCCATCAAGCTTTGCTCATAACCGTCAAGGAGGTCACACATTTTTGTCTATTTTGTGACGCGATGTACACTAGTGGGGCGTACGGTTAATGAGTCTACAGCAACCAGTATGTAGATCGAACGATCCTTCGCACGAATGACGCAAGGCTCTAATGTCAGTCTAGCCCTGCAATGCCCTGAGCAGATCTTGATCGCGTATCTGCCCACATAACTTACCGTCGTTATTGAGCACCAGCAACGGTGTAGAGCTTGTCGTTGCCATACCAAGCAATTGCTTGACGGGTGTATCGAGCTGAACGCAAAGTACGGCAAAGGTATCTGCGGGTTCATCAGAATTGGCAGACCAGTTTATCAGTGGCACTCGAGTGTCATGCACACGAGCACTGATCGGTCGACGCTGATCCAACTCAATGCGTAGACCCGATGCATCCTGGTAGAACTCATTGTCCACGTGATCTAAGGATTGCATGACAACACTTGCGCTTAGCACAGAGAGTGGATTGATATTCGCCACAAAACGTTTAACGTAATCGTTTTGTGGTGAAAAAACGATGTCATCTGCGGTGCCAGTTTGCACGATACGGCCACCGTCCATAATGCTTATTTGGTTGCCCAGCTTCAGTGCTTCATCCAGATCGTGGCTGACAAATACAATGGTTTTTTTCAACCGGCTTTGCAACGCCAGCAATTCATCTTGTAGGTGTTCACGAATCAGCGGGTCCAGCGCCGAGAACGGTTCGTCCATGAGCAGTATGTCTGCGTCGGTTGCAAAGGCACGGGCTAGCCCCACACGCTGCTGCATACCACCGGATAATGTGTGTATCGGTTTATCTGCCCAGGCTTCAAGACCGACCAACTCTAATTGTTGATCCACACATTGCTTTATGAAATCTTCTGATTCGCCACGCACCGACAAGCCAAAGCCAATATTGTCCCGCACGCTTGCCCATGGCAGCAGCGCAAACTGTTGGAACACCATAGCCAGATTTTTTCGGCGCAGCTGCCTTAAGCCTGCACCTTTACTGGTAGCCACGTTAACAACGCCATCGGGTGTGCGCACATTTAAAATACCCCGAGTCACGGTGTTAAGTCCGTTGACACAGCGCAGTAACGAGGATTTTCCCGATCCTGACAAACCCATCAGAACTGAAATGGACCCAGGTGATACATCCAGTGAAGCGTCAGCAACACCCAGCACCACACCGGTCTGCTCGAGTATCTGCTCGCGCGTGTGGTTTGCATCAAGCAATTCAAGCGCATGGGCTTGCTGCTTGCGTGGACCAAACAATACATCCACATGCTGCATACTAACCGCCGCTAGCTCGCTCATACTACTTGCCTTTGCCGGCATAAACGATCCAGCAGTATGGCAACTATCACAATGGCCAGCCCGGCCTCAAAACCCTTCTCTATATTGACCGTATTCAACGCTCTGACCACCGGCTTTCCTAAACCATCGGCCCCCACCAACGCTGCAATGACAACCATCGACAAGGACAGCATGATGCATTGTGTCAAACCGGCTAAAATGGTCGGCATCGCGTGCGGTAACTCGATCCGCCACAGTTGCTGCAACTTCGTACACCCAAACGATTCACCGGCTTCAAGCAGGCTTTTCGGGACCTCAGATATACCCAAACTTGTTAGCCGCACCGGCGCTGCCAACGCAAAGACGATGGTTGATATTAAACCGGGCACCACACCCAGACCAAACAGAATCAATGTAGGAATCAAGTAGACAAACGTAGGAATGGTCTGCATCAGATCAAGTACCGGGCGCAGAGCGGCATTTAACTTGGGATGGTGCGCTGCGTGAATACCCAGAGGTACACCGATTAACATACAGATGAGCGTGGCGTACAGCACCAGCACCAGTGTCTGCACCGTTTCCTGCCACAAACCCAGATTAATAATGAGCAGTAGCGACAAGGCAGTAAATAAGGTCAGCCCCCATCGCCGATGCAACCACCAGGACAGGCCCGTCACAAAGGCGATCAACACCAGCGGCGGGACCGCCACCAGTAGATCTGTGGAACCATCGATCAGCCAGCCAAGGGAATCGGAAATGGCGTCGAAAAAACCGGCAGCGTGGTCATTGAGAAAATCGACAAAGCGAGCTATCTGCTTGCCAATCGGTATTTTGGTATCAGTCAGCCATTCCACTATTTAATGCTTGCCCGTTGTATTACTGTGAACGCCGACCCACAAGCCGGCGTTCGAATAAAAGTGGCCGATGGACTATCTACAGGCCCATGGTGGCTTTCGCAACATCCAGTGCAGGTTGGCCGTCAGCGCTCATGACGCCTTCCAGCCAGACATCCAGCGTATCTGGATTGGCAGTGAGCCACGCCTTAGCGGCATCCATAGGGTCCTGACCGTCATCGAGTATGGCGCCCATAACCTCATTTTCCATGGCTAATGAGAACGACAAGTTGGCCAGCAACTGACCAACATTGGCACACTCTTCGGTATAGCCAGCTCGAACATTCGTGGCAACCGTTGCACCGCCCAGATCAGGACCGAAGAAGTCGTCACCACCTTCTAAGTAGGTTAAGTCGAAATTAGCGTTCATCGGGTGCGGCTCCCAACCCAGAAACACCACTGGCTCGTCACGTTTGGAAGCGCGCGCCACTTGCGCCAGCATGCCTTGCTCGCTGGACTCAACCACCTTGAACTCCTTGAGGCCAAACGCATCGCCATCAATCATGTCTTGTATCAGTCGATTGCCATCGTTGCCTGGCTCAATGCCGTAAATACTGCCATCCAGCGCGTCAGAATGTGTCGCGATATCAGCAAAGCTGGCAATGCCTAAATCAGCCCCAGCCTTATTAACCGCCAATGTGTACTTGGCGCCTTCCAGGTTGGTCCGCACGGTTTCCACCGATCCGTCCTCGCGGTATGGCGCCAGATCGGCTTCCATGGTGGGCATCCAGTTGCCTAGAAATACGTCGATATCGCCATTTTTCAACGAGGTATAGGTTACAGGCACGCTGAGAACATCAGCCGTGGCTTCATAACCGATGGCACCCAGCACAGTGGACGTGAGTGCGGTGGTGGCGGTGATATCAGTCCAGCCAACGTCCGAGAACCGGACTGTTTTACAACTGTCAGGTTCGGCGGCAAGTGCCGGATTTGCTGCAAGACTTGCATAGATAAGACCCGTTGCCATCATGGTGGCAGTAGACTGTGCTGTTTTTTT
>CALKXZ010000017.1 GCA_938003775.1 uncultured Granulosicoccus sp.
GCGTTGAAAATACACACCGTCCTGGCTTAGTGCCTGCGACTGGAGCGGAAGAGGGTCGTGCATTAAGTGGAATATTGTTTTTCTTAACCCACGCTATCAGAGCTTCACGCTCATCGTTCCAGGGGTGGGATTGGTCGAATGGACTTTCTTGTAGGTCGGCCACCAATTTTTCAATTTCTACTGGATTCAATGGGTATAGTTGAACCAAAACAAGAGCAAAAGGATAGTTGCCAGTTACTAGCGAATAGGTGAGCGCTGTTTGTAAAAATTGCGGTTCACACTTTGGGCAGAGGTTTGTGTCAGGTTGTGCTCCTTTGTCCAACAAAAGTTTGAAGGCCGCTGAGTTGTAATGTTCAATTGAGCATGCCAGTGGAGTACCGTGACCGTAGCGTCCTGATCCGGTTTTAGCGTTTGGTGAGGCGCCGTAGTTCAGCAGCAATTCAAGAAACTTGGTTCCCCGATTGTCAATGGCGGTGCATAACGCTGACCCTGACGAGCCTTTGCCGATTACGGTTTCTGGATCAGCGCCATCCTCGAGTAACTGCCGTGCTTTATCTAAGTCTCTATTTTCAAGGCTGATGAGTAATGCTCTATCGAATTGACTTGCCGCTAGCGTCAATTCGGGAATACTAATCATCGTTAGTGCGATAGTAATTATTAGCCAAGTAGGCAGGATGGGTGTAATCATGTCGTCTATCCTCATCATGGTGCTGACGAACATTGTTTGGCGATCAGCGTATTAATTGATTCCAGAACAGCTGCCATTGAATGATAAAGTAACGAGTCTGTTCCCTGCAAAAAGGACAAGTGTTGCTTTTGCGAATCCATCCATCGGTCGTAAGGATCTGGAATTTCCGTATTTTGGCCTGGAACTACCTGTGTACCGTATATACTCCAGCGCGCTGCAAAATCCTGGGCATTAGTTAATGGGTCTGACATTGTTGATAGATGGTCTATATTGGTGTTTGCATTCTCGTATTGTGGTTGCACGCCATAGCGGATTGCATTGTTGGGATGTAATGCTGCTGAATTGAATATGGTAGCTTCTCGATTTGTAGCGAGAGCCGCTAGCGTGGCGAGCCCTCCTCCCAATGAATGCCCTGTAAAATTAACATTCTTGCCACGAAGGTTTCTGACAACATCCTTGGCCAATTGATAAGCCAAATCATACTGACGTGCCCGCTCTCCCTTGCCCTGTGCAACATTGGTCTCCCAATCGTCCCCGTCCTTATCGGTTCCTCGAAAAGCTAGCGTGTATCGATCGCGACCGGGATCGTAGAACAGCACGGCGTTAAAGCCGTCTATATCGAATTGGTCATCTGATAGTCCAATGCTACTGGGGCTGATCTGTTGAAAACTGACCCGGCAGGGACTGTTGGCATAGGCGCAGCGAGATAGTTCTGCCATGTCTCGATCCTCAATTAGGTCATCACAGCTCTTGCCCGGTGGCATGGTGCAGAAATGATCAACTGGTTTTGATTGGAATCGCCGAGATGTAAATTCTCGTCCTGATACGCTGGACGGTGTCAGATCCAGTCTACCTTTCTCCAGCCGATTTGCTAATGCGAGCAAAACAAGAACGTCATCAGAGCAGGGCGATGTACCATGCACCAATGTTGCGATTCGATGAGCTTTCGAGCTTGTATCTGTATCGTTAGTGACTGCCTGCGTACACTCAGCCAAAGAACCGTTCAGAAATTCTCCGGCCAGTTTGCTTAGCTTGGTTCTACCCACTTGTAGATCCAGTACCTTGCCCAATCGGTCCACTGACGCTGTCAATGTTGCCGCGTCGTTGGTGTCTGTCAACTGCACAGTCCATCGATTGCCAGAATCGTATTTAAACAACCATATATAGTCACCAGGGAAAGCGTTGTTTGCGTTGTTGACGGGATCGTGATTGTGGAGTCCGGCAGCAGTCATTTTCACAGCAACGGGTTCGGGTTTGTCAGAATTTGTGTCACCTGTCCAACGATATTGTTCTGTCCTGTTATCGCTGTAGGTTACAATCGCTTCAGAAAACCCGGCCTCACCATTGTCGACACCATAGTCAATCGATAGCCCCGAGCCACGATCGTGTTCACTCCAGCTCTGCGCACGTCCCTGTTCATCGTAGGACCAACGACTTTCTCGCTGATCCACGGTCGACTTTCTCATCGTAAGCCGTTGGGCAAAGTCTGGGTTCTCATAGGCATAGTGGGTCGATTGTTCATTGCTACGATTATCGGGGTATGTCACTTTCGTCAGTCGGCGAAACCCGTCATAAGCAAATTCAATATTGGACTGATCTGGCAGCCTTACGCGAGCTAGCGCGCCAGGAGGTATCCATAGGGCATCAGTACCGTATTGTGGCAAGGTGCTTTTGACATCAGCGTAGTCGAAGTGGAGTGCTTGGCCGTACTGATCCATCACGCGATTGAGCCTGCCATCACGATAGCGAAGGCTCAGACGGGCCTTCTTTACAGGCGATTCGATAGCGACAAGATATGAGCCATGGAATTGAAACCGGCGTCCGTCTGGGACGAACCAACGGGTATCGCTACCCGCAACCAGTACGCCATCGGTGGCCACCTCGGCCTTGTACACAGCAGGCATCTCTGTGCCGTCAACCTGCGTAAAGATCAAGGCACGGCCATCGCTTTGAATGACCTGTAATTGCCGCTGGGCAAATTTTGACAGTACGACCTGATAGGTATGTCGCCATCCTGGGCCCAGACCTGTGTCATAAGCATCCAGAGCGCTGTTGTAATGGCGAATAAACGCCAGATCACCTGATAGGGACAAAAAGTCGTCTTCGCGCTGGTATTTGTTGCCGGTGACAACATCGATTGGGTTACCTACGTACCGATTTCCCAGACGAGCATCCGGCGTGCTGCCAGGCGAAGGAGCCGTTCGACAGTTGGGTGCACCTGGGCTTGATGAGGATAGACAGTGCAGAGGGGTCACGGCTGATGCTATAGCTGCTGAGATATTTGTGATGCCACACCACAGGCAAAGCAAAATCAGTAGTATTCGACCAACCCAGATAATGACTGAAAAATCGTTCGACTCAAAGCCAAGATCCTCTTCCGTGAGGTGCATCAACAGTTATCCTTTTTGATAGATGAGGTAATTCCCAATCCGTGAGAGTGACGTTAGCACGAGGCAATAATGCTGGATGTGGCATGAATCTCAGCTTCGTGAAACAACCTGAATTGTGTGATTGAAACCGTGACATTGGTACTTAATACAACTTAGTTTCGCGTAGCTTCCTTTAATGAGCTGCTCTCTCTAACTGAATGCGCCATATTCAAGAGTTGCAATAAACGATCATTACTGGCAATATTAAATACATAAAGATATGTTTATGTATGGATATCATGAAGAAGCCCGTTATCTCCTTTGAATTCTTTCCCCCGCGTAGCCCAGCCCAGCAGCGCAAGTTCTGGTACACCCTGGGCTGCCTGCAAACGCTAAATCCCAGCTACATCTCCGTGACTTGGGGTGCATTGGGCTCTGCCGCCCAGGCAAGCCTGGATGTGTTGGCAGATCTGGTCAAAGACTGCAAAGTCCCGATCACGGCTCATTTGAGCTGCGCTGGTCAGACCGAAAGGCAAATGCTGGCAGCCATTGAGGAGCTGGAATCGTTGGGAATTACCCGCTTTCTGGCATTAAGGGGAGATATACCTGACCAAGTGCAACCTGCTGACAAAGAGAATTCCTCGATTGTCACAGGTGAAACGGTGCTCACACACGCCTCCGATCTGGTCCGTCTTCTGGCTATAAATCCTCGACGTGAAATCAGTGTGGCTGCCTACCCGGAGGCGCATCCTGAATCGCTCGATCTATCCTCTGATATCGGTTGGCTTAAACACAAACTGGATTTGGGTGCTTCTCAAGCTATTACTCAGTTCTTTTTCAATGCGGACACGTTTCTCAGATTCAGGGACACAGCGGTGGCCACAGGTATCAGCCAGAAGCTGGTGCCAGGCATTCTGCCGATCCACAATATTGACAAGGTGCTGGACTTCAGCGCCAAGTGCGGTGCCACCGTATCGCGGCAACTGGTGCAACGATTTCAATCTGCCACCACCGCGGAGTCTAAACAGCGAGCGGCCATCGAACACTGTGTGGAACTGTGCCAAGAATTACACCGAGAAGGTGTCGACGACTTTCACCTGTATACCTTGAATCAGGCACCGCTGGCCTACGCTGTAGCATGCGAATTGCTGGGAAAGCCTGTCAAGGTGGCTGACATGCAGGCCGCTTGAGGGGATTGTTTGATGGGTAAAGCGGCTAGTTTTTGCTCTGTGCGTAAGGATTAATGTCGCTTGACTGCGGCATGGCTGCTGATTGTGTGAATACTTAAAACAGAAAAAGATCTGGCTGCCTGACAAATTGCGCCTCGTACAACGCTGAACTCGCCCCGCCATCGTATAATGGTCGGCTTACCGTCGTGATACCACCCCATGTCCACAAACCCCAAGGTCGGATTCGTCAGCCTCGGCTGCCCTAAGGCGCTGGTTGATTCTGAACGCATTCTCACGCAGCTTCGAACCGACGGTTATGAGGTGGTGCCCGACTATGATTCGGCAGATCTGGTTGTGGTCAATACCTGTGGTTTTATCGACAGCGCTGTGGCGGAGTCCATGGACGCTATTGGTGAGGCGCTGGATGAGAACGGCAAGGTTATTGTCACGGGTTGTTTAGGTGTCAAAGCTGAGGATATTCAAATCCGGTACCCGAAAGTGCTGGCGGTCACGGGTCCGCAAGCCTATGAAGAGGTGGTGGGGGCAGTGCATCAGCATTTACCGACTAACTATGTGCACGATCCGTTTATTGATCTGGTACCGCCGCAAGGCATCAAGCTCACGCCACGTCATTATTCGTACCTGAAAATATCCGAAGGCTGCAATCATCGCTGCAGTTTCTGCATTATCCCGTCCATGCGCGGAGATCTTGTGAGTCGTGACATTGGTGACGTCATGGCGGAGGCGGAGCGGCTGAAAAATGCCGGGGTGCGCGAGCTGTTGATTATCTCGCAAGACACTAGCGCCTATGGTGTTGATATTCGTTATCGCACCGCGTTCTGGAATGGCAGACCTATAAAGACGCGCATGAAGGAGCTGTGCGAAGCCTTAGGTGAACTGGGTATCTGGGTACGCTTACACTACGTGTATCCGTACCCACATGTGGATAACATCATTCCATTGATGGCCGAAGGTAAAATCCTGCCGTATCTGGATATCCCGTTTCAGCACGCCAGCCCGACAATTCTCAAAAGCATGAAACGCCCGGCGGCGTCAGAAAACAATCTGACTCGAATCAAAGCCTGGCGTGATATCTGTCCAGAGCTCACTATTCGCAGCACCTTCATTGTTGGTTTCCCAGGTGAGACTAACGATGACTTTGAACAACTACTGGATTTTCTGCAAGAGGCGCAGCTGGACAGAGTAGGGGCGTTTGCCTACTCGCCTGTGGATGGTGCAAAGGCCAATGCGTTGGCGAACCCGGTTCCAGAAGAACTTAAGCAGGAACGCTTGCAACGGTTTATGGAAACTCAGGCAGCGATAAGTGAGCAACGGCTTCAAGCGAAGGTTGGTACGCGGCAGGTTGTGTTGATTGATTCGGTGGAAGGGGAGCAGGCTATCGCGAGAAGTAGTGCAGATGCGCCAGAGATTGACGGGGTGGTGCATGTGTCAGTGGATGATTATGAGATTGAGGCTGGGGATTTTATTGAGGTGGATATTGTGGGGGCGGGGGAGCATGATTTGGACGGGGTGATTGTGGGGGAGTGAGTGTGAGATAACATACTTGAGTGAGCAAGGCAAGGCAAGGCAAGGCAAGGCAAGGCAAGGCAAGGCAAGGCAAGGCAAGGCAAGCAAGCAAGCAAGCAAGCAAGCAAGCAAGCAAGCAAGCAAGCAAGCAAGCAAGGTAAAAAGAAGTAATCAATTCTGTCTCGCATCAACAAAATTATCCGACCAAACAGACTGATTATTGCCGAACCCAAGTCTCGTTGATTCACTACATTGACAGCTACAGAGCGCTAGCGTGCTAGCATGTCAAAGTGGCTGGCATTAATGTGTAAGCATGTTTACGAAAATTCGTGACAGTGCTTTCTGCAGTGTGAAATCAACCATAAATATCAAATACGTTTTCAGTGTGGCTCAAAAGCCTTTTGCCTGACGTTGTTATAAGCGATGTAACAGGGTGCGCTCATACATCATGCCTCGCCCCTATAGCTTTGCGATAATCTCATGCCTAACAGTGCACTAAGAGCAAGCCTCTCCTCGCAAACGCGTGACAATAACCATGAACAAAAACCTGCTCATACACGTCCCAACCCCGTGCAAGATGGCAGCTCAGACATAAATAATTACAGTGGTGACACATGGCCATATCGGCTTAAATGGGCGTCTAAGATGCTCAGACACCCGTTATCAAGCCATTTCATAGCTCAAAGAGCTACGTAGAACTTTGCTTAGAAGGCAATGTCGGAGCATTTATTAAGGTGGCTTTCCTTCAGCTTACGTAGTATTACGTAAGAAGATTTACTAGGATTGTAAAAATATGTAGCTTTCGATCATTTAGTTTGTTGGCGGCTCTTTCAAAGATGTACTGTACTGACTGGGATAGGGATTCCTACCGATGCGGTAGCGTTGTGATTTTCTTACTGGATTCGCGCTGATTTACTTCAGCCAGTCCGACCAAAACAGATATGCAGATAAGATTATGCGAACAGAAATTATCGAAGAACGGACGATCCGTTCAAAACGAAAGGGTGGCAGACTCAGGGACATTGTTATGTACACAGGTATGTGTGTTTGTTTTGGTTGCGTCAGAAGCGCTATATGGATGTTTGATCATCCAAGAACTTCGATATCTCTTTTTGCAGCGCTGACAATATTGATGGCACTGCTGCTAATCCCCGTGCTGAGCTAGCCGACACTTCGGCTTGTGATCGCTCTGCGTCGACACTCAATACTAGAGTTACCTAGAGGCGCGATTCTTTAATATGCGCCGTGACGGTTAAGCAGCGTCTTGAACGTTTTGATCAGTACAACCAAGTCTGTCCACAAGCTCCAGTTTCTTGAGTACCAAACATCCAGTCGCACACGCTCGTTGTAACTCGTATCCGTTCTGCCACTAACTTGCCAAAGCCCCGTCATGCCCGGCGTCATGCTGAGATAGTAATCGCTGAATTGACCGTACAATTCGAGTTCGTCGTGCACAACCGGCCTGGGCCCTATTAGGGACATCTCACCTCGAAGAACATTGAATAGCTGTGGTAGTTCGTCGATGCTCGTGCGGCGAAGATAGTGACCAATTTTTGTGACGCGAGGATCGTGCTTGAGTTTACGGGAATCTTGCCACTGGGCTGCACTGTCTGGATTTTCTGCAAGGTATCGGGTCAGTATTTGATTGCCCTCGACCACCATGGATCTGAATTTATAGCAATCAAATTCAATGCCGTGGAGACCAACGCGTCGATGCTTGAATAATACCGGCCCGCCATCTCGCCGAATTAGTAAGGCCAGCAGCAGGAATAACGGTGAAAATAATACAAGACACACAACGCCAATAACCATATCGCTTACGCGTTTGGTAATTCGGGACTTACGGCTGAGTAGTCGATTCTGCACTTTAAGCAGTACGGTGTCGTGTCTGAAAATTCCAACTACCGATGCTCCGTATAGCGGTAACCCGAGCCCAGGCGGCACGACCGTCACGAAAGGGGAGGAGGCAATTTCAGCGGACAACTTGGTTTGGCATAGTTCCAATTCTTCGAGGCTATCGAGCGCAAAAATTAGTCGTGGACTGGCGCTCTGTGAGTCTGCAGAACTGGTTGGCAGTTGCTGAAGGACAGGTTTTCCACCAGGACCTGTTGTGGCGTTGGTAG
>CALKXZ010000018.1 GCA_938003775.1 uncultured Granulosicoccus sp.
CAGAGGGATAAAACTTTCTGAGGAGTGGTGAGTGCTGCTGTAGAGCAATCTAGGCGTAAAGCCAACATGGTTGCTCAGGGAGACGGGAAATTCGGCCCTTGAGGCTGACCCCAGGATCCCTCCAAACAAACAAAAAAAAAAAATGGGGATCAGAATTCTTGCAATCCCCTATTTCGCGCCTTAGACCCATTTACGTTCGCTGATGCGCCACTGGGTTGTGTCAGACACTGACTAATATCGGCACAACCGCAGATTTCCATAGCTGCGCTATCAGCTAGGCCTGCTTTACTCGTGTGTCAAACTGGTTATCAGCCCTGCATGGCGGAGCGCTTGGCGGGATTTTAGTACGCGATGACTAATCACGACGGATTTAAGCTCAGAGAGCGCCTCATCGAAATCATCGTTAATGATCAGGTAGTCGGCGTAGTGATACTGCTGCATTTCCAACACTGCCTCAGCCGTGCGCTTTTCGATCACACCGTCAGAATCCTGCCCTCTGCCTCGTAAACGTTCTATTAGGGTTGTGCGCGAGGGTGGCAGAATGAAAATGGATACCACATCGACTAATTTCTGACGTACCTGGGCAGCCCCCTGCCAGTCAATTTCCAGAATCACATCCTTACCAGCCTCCAAGGCGTCATTCACTGCTCCCATGCTCGTTCCATAGTAGTTGCCAAACACCTGTGCGTACTCCAGGAACTGATCCGAATCAATCATCTGCTCAAACAGATCACGACTCACAAAATGGTAGTGAGTCCCCTCTTCCTCAGCAGGCCGTTGATCTCTGGTGGTGTGAGACACCGCAACGCTCAGATCTGATAACTCGTCGATCGCTCGACGCACTAGACTGGTTTTCCCAGCACCTGAAGGCGCTGAAACAATGAACATCTGAGCCTGATTAGTCTGCATGGAGCACTTTCTATCTGCGTTGATCTGTAGCACTGATTACTATAGCGGCAGAAAACAGAATCTTGAAATAGCCTGATGCAACTGCGCGCTGAATCTGCACCCCTCGTATCGGTATTACTGCCAATTCGGCAATGGCGAAGCACAACGGCCGCCGCAATTGACAGCATTCTGGCGCAAACACAGACGAACTTGGAAATTCTGTTAATCGGGCAAAAAACTGCGCCACAATGGCTCAACTATTTATCCCCAGATCACCGCTTACGCCCAATTTGCCGGCGATCACCTGGCATAGTGGGGGCGCTTAATACCGGCTTGGAGCAGGCACGCGGCCACTTTATTGCTCGCATGGATGATGACGATATTGCCTACCCGCAACGACTCGAAACGCAACTGGCCTATCTCAGAGATAATCCAACAGTCGATTTGTGCGGTACCTGTATTCGGTTTGTTGATGATACCGGCAGCCCGGCTGGTGTGGCGGCTGGGAATCGTCGTTACGAAAAGTGGTTAAATTCAGTGCGTCACGCACAACAGATCGAGGCTGCCTGCTACATCGAATGCCCACTGCCGCACCCTACTTTGTTGGCACACCGCGATGTCTGGCATCGACTGGGCAGATACCGTGCATTCGACGGTCCCGAAGACTACGATCTGGTCCTACGCGCGCATTTATTAGGCATGCGCATGGGCAAACCAGCTGACGTCTTGTTGGACTGGCGAGAGCACCAGCAGCGCCTGACGCATAATGATTCACGTTATCGCCGAGAGGCCTTTACCCGATGTCGAGCGCGTGCAGTCAGTGCTCAGGGCAGCGGACTGGAACTGCATACTGGGCGCGGTGTCTGGCTGTGCGGAACCGGTCGCAACGCCCGTCATTGGCATGACGCGTTGGTTGCTGAAAACGTGTCGGTTCGCGGATTCGTCGATGTCTATAAAAACGGACCACAGCGTCGCAAACGCTGTAAACCTGTGATCAGCTATGACGAACTGCCACGCGTTCGTGACAATGCACTGATTATTACTGCACTGAGTCAGCCTGACGTAAGAACACAGCTGCTGGCCTATTTTGATCAACACGGTTGGCAATCCGGCAGTGATTATGTGCTGGGCGGTTAATCGGTGAGTTATAACCGGTAGACAACGGTTGCCAACAAATTATCAATTCAGTCATTTTTAAACACGCGCGCCCATCGTTTTGACTCATCTTCGTCGGGCTGTACCGGGCTTTGTTGCACATAACTGTGCCATATTGACCGAGGTCTACTCATTTGGCTCGCTTATCTGGCCTACTGATTAAGCACACTGATCACGACTACGTATCCGGCCTTGCCCCGCCTTGCAATTCAAAATATGTTGGTTAGTGCCACGCCCAGGCCGAGACGTTGCTGGAAGTGGTTGTAATCAATCAGTGAATCACCGTAACCCATAAAATACTGAACAAAGCCACGAAATTTTGCAAACAATGGGAACGTCAGCCCCGCCGTAAGCGCGCCTCTTCCGGTCGATGGATTACCGCGAACATTAATGGCGTATTCACGTGAATGGCTACGCCATGACATGCCTATCTCACCGTAACCCATGAAGTCAGTAATATCGGGATTATCATCGCCTTCAGGATCATCAGGCTGTCTCTTGGCTGACTCAGGAATCCGGTACCAAGGGCGGATATGGGCAACAAAAGGCCCACGCTCATAGATCAGTGAAGCATACAGTCGGTTCCAACTACGGGACAACCCTTGTACTTGACCATTAGACTGATGTTCAAGACCGAATACAACGGCTGTGTTGCCACCGTACGGCCCCCAAAGCAACGGCACCAGATAGAAAATTTCCGGCTGGTAGTTGGTCTCCCTGAATGGGCTGGACAGATCACTGGAATACAACTGCCACCAAGCCTCTATTGTAATGCCAACTGACAGAGCATCATCTTTCAACAGCAAATCAGATTCGTTTAATTGACTCTTTAAACTAATTTGGAATCTCACCTCAGTCGATTGCAAACCATCTCTTAATCGCACATCGTTTTGCTGGTAGATCTCCTCATTGATACTGGTGGTGTAACTCACCGGTAGCACATAGTTATGCTTGTGTGCTGTGAGCACATACGGATTAAACGCCGCTTTACGCTCGTTTCTTACTCGATCAGTAACGGCGCCTGTCTGCACCGTGTTTTCATCTGTTGGTACACCGCTGGCTGCAGCATTTGGCTCACTGCCTACTTCAGATGCAACTGTACCTGCTATGGGTTGTTTTGAGTCTCCGGCATCGGGTAGGTCTACTCGGTTGTCTGTGATCTGCGGTAGCGCAGTACAGGACGACAGCAACAGGCAACACACCAAATATGAAAAAACGTGGCAACACAACTTACGTCGAGTCATAGGGCAGTGGTGACAATCAAGGAGAGCGACTTAAGATTATCGTGTATCGGCCATCTTTTGTAACTATCCATTGTCTAACCTGGTGCGACTTGCAAAGCGTTGGTTGTGGCAGCGTGCGACTTGCTACCGGAAAAGTGTGGGCGTAACAATGGGCGTCATTATGAACGGTCCAGACTACGATGCATCTGCCAAAATCAGATCACTGGCACGTTCGCCGACCATGATGGACGGCGCATTGGTGTTGCCCGTGGGGATTGATGGAAACACTGAAGCATCGGCGATCCTCAAACCCCCAATACCGTGCACGCGTAGCCTGTTGTCCACCACTGATGTCTTGTTGTTCAAACCCATCCGACACGTGCAACAGGGATGGAATACGGTCCAGGCATTCTGCTTAATAAAATCACGCACTTGCTCATGGTGTTGTATCTCCGCACCAGGGCTGATCTCTCGTTCAATAACATCACTAAAGGCGTTTGTAGCGGTCAATGCACGCATGAGCCGCATGCCAGACATCATCAAAGACCAGTCATGATCGGTACTCAAATAGTTAGGCTGGATAACCGGTGGCTGATACGGATCATTTGAGCGTATTTGCGTATAACCAACGCTGGTCGGTTTACACGGGTTATATCCGAGCAGGAAACCTGGGAACGGGTCAGGACTGATCAACGGGCGCGTGCCCGGTGGAGCGCGGGTATAGCTGACCGGAGAAAAATATAATTGCAAATCTGGCCCTTCAAGCTTAGGCGAGGTGCGGATAAAGCCGCCAGCTTGATTCAAACTCAAACTTAAAGGCCCCTTGCCTCTGAAAAGAAATTGCAACCCCGCGCGTAGTTTTCCATGCCAAGGTCCAAGCGCTTGATTCAAGGTTGGCACCCGTGTTCTACAGACAATATCTGCTCCCAGATGGTCACTCATGTATCTACCGACGGCCGGCATTTCGTGCCGCACCGTGACACCTGCTTGCTGCAGTACACCCACCGGCCCAAGTCCGGATAACTGCATTAACTGAGGTGTATTAACAGCGCCTGCGCTGAGAATAATGTCACAGCGGGCTACTGCTAGCTTCGTTTGATCCTCATGCTGATATTCAATGCCGGTTGCTTGAGCATCATGCAACAGCACCCGGTGCACATGAGCGTGTGTTCTTACAATAAGGTTGGTGCGCGATCTGGCAGGTTTTAAATAGGCTTGCGCGGTTGATGCACGCAAGCCTCTGCGAGTCGTGATTTGGTACAGCGAAACCCCTTCCATATCACCCACGTTGTAGTCGTAAGTTTGGGGCAGCTGTAATTCGGCTGCAGCACTCAAATAGGTGTAACACAGGGGATGCGCCTGTTGCGTAATATCGGTAACTGACAATGGTCCATTAACCCCGCGCGCCGCATCGGGTTCACCGTGCCAGTGTTCCA
This sequence comes from uncultured Granulosicoccus sp., assembly GCA_938003775.1. Lineage (GTDB taxonomy): Bacteria > Pseudomonadota > Gammaproteobacteria > Granulosicoccales > Granulosicoccaceae > Granulosicoccus. The sequence goes on from CALKXZ010000018.1 coordinate 4,703, forward strand.
TACGCCTGAAGATCGGTTCCACATTAGCCCAGCCCCACCCAGGTGCTACCGTTTCCCACTGATTATAGTCAGTGACATGACCACGGACATACACCATTGCGTTTATCGAGCTTGAACCGCCTAGCACCTTGCCGCGCGGCCAGTAGCTAGCCCGATTAGCCAGCTGTTGCACTGGCTCAGACTGATACTTC
>CALKXZ010000019.1 GCA_938003775.1 uncultured Granulosicoccus sp.
CAGGCAGCACCGGTGATCGGGTCGTAGTATTCGGCGAACCCGCCTGTGCCTATTAATGCCAGGCTTGAACTGTTGATGCGTTTGGCTGACTGTTGTTGACCGGCTCTTTGCAGACCATCTGCAATCAGGTAATTGACAATCAACCAGGCTGGACCGCGCCAATAGCGCGCAGCATCGAACCGCGAGTCTGTCGGATCATGACTGGCCACCAGGTAATTACTGCACTCAGCCAGTTGATCAATGCGCTGCGCAATAGCTAAGACTCGGTTCTCTGGTATGGCTGCCAGAACAGGTAACAGACCGCCGACCGATAGACTGTTAACGGCGCGTTGGGTCGTGCGATCATGACACAAGTACTGACCATGCGATTCACTCCACAGAGACTCAAGCGCAGCAAGGCCTTTCGTGGCGCGTAAGTTATTCGCGTCGCGGATCGTATGCTCACCTAGAGCATCGGCAACCGCGGCTAAATCTTCACAGCTTCTAATCAGGATCGCATTAAAGCCCGGATCAACGATCTGAAACGGTGAAGCGTTGTGCAGGCGAGTATTGTCCCAATCCAGTGAACGAAAGCGTTGCAGTAACCAGATGTAACGATCGTATTGTGCCTGCGTGGGGCGGTGGGTTGGGTTTGCGTGCTGGGTGTCTCTACGTGTATAGGGTTCAACACCATCGGTTGGTACGCGCTCAAACGCATCGTCCCAGTCTATAGAGTTATCACGCCCAGCCTCCCATGGGTGTAATAGGGCAACCAGGTCGGTGTTAGCCGGATCGCGACAGGAATAAAACCATGCATGCCACGCATCAATACACGGTAGGAGTCGACGTGCCTGCTCTGTCGCCAGGGCGGTATCGGATGCGTTTTCGAACAGTTGTCTGAGCGCAAACCCAGCTACCGGTGGTTGTGTGATACCTGAGGTGGGTACTGGTCGTCCGGTTGCCCAGATCTCAGGGCCCGGAAAGTATCCTTCGTCGTGTTCGTGAAAGATGATATGCGGCACCATGCCATCCTCCCACTGATGATCGAACAGCGTGTTGATCTCCTGCCAGGCACGCGCTTCGTCCAGGTGTGTCTGGCCAAGGGCTGTCAAGCATGAATCCCAATTCCATTGGAACGGATAAAGACCGTGTGTGGGTACCGTGTAATGGCCACGATCGTTTATGCGCAAAATGTCACAGGCTTGATCCCAGAGTGTCTGTCGTTCAGCGGGTGTCATAAGATTGTTGGCGTGTTTTTCTATAAGGCTAGTTGAGTGTCGGGATCAAACCAGCGAATTCGTTCAGCGATAGGATCGATCGCTAGCGTCTCGCCCACCTTGACGGCTCTGTCACTATCGACAATGACGCGAAACGGCGTATCGCCCAAACGACAGGCAAGCAGTGTGTGAGAACCCAAAGGCTCTAGAAGGCGCACCTCAACAGTCATAGAGCCTTCGCCAACGCGTATGTCTTCGGGTCGGATAGCGAATTCCAGTATGGGTTTGTCGCTTTGTGGGCCAGCGATAGTTGTGTTGCCGACCAGCCATTGACCATTACCGGCATTATTGGCGCTGAGAAAATTCATGGGTGGATTACCAATGAAAGAGCCAACAAAATGTGCAGCCGGATTACGGTAGATCTCCACCGGTGAATCGGCTTGAACGATCTGGCCTTGGTCCATAATCGCTATACGGTCGGCCATGCTCATAGCCTCCACCTGATCATGCGTGACATAAATAGTCGTGGTGTTGGATTCAGCTAACACACTTTTGAGTTCGGCCCGCATCTCCATGCGTAGCAGAGCGTCAAGATTGGACAGAGGTTCGTCCATCAATATGACATCCGGTTCCATGGCCAATGCACGGGACACCGCCACACGTTGTCGCTGTCCACCGGACAGTTGGCCCGAGTAGCGCTTTAATAGTTGCTCGATATGCATCAGTGAGGCCGTTCGCTGCACGCGACGTTCAACTTCGGATTCGCTCAGCTTAGCCATGCGCAATCCGAACGCTATATTCTCGTAGACAGTTAAGTGAGGAAAGACTGCGTAGTTCTGGAAAACCATGGCAATGCCGCGATCTTTTGGTGCAAGCCCATCCACGCGTTTGTCGCCAATCCAGACCTCACCTGACGTGGCTGTTTCCAGACCGGCGATGATGCGTAGTAAGGTGGTCTTGCCACAGCCTGATGCACCGAGCAACACGACAAATTCCTGATGTTTGATGGTCATGTCGATCGAGTGCAACGCATGTGTCTTGCCGAACTGCTTGGCAACGTTCTTGATGTTGATCTCAGCCATTGTGCTTTTTCATCGGTTGGCGATACCCCACATGGCAAAGAGGTACTTACGCACCAGAAAGATAAAGATCAGTGCCGGTAATACCAGCATGGTGCCACCAGCAAATTTAAGGTGCAGCGGCGCATCGTCCAGACTTTGCAGTAAGAAGGCTGGAAGCGTTCGGTGTTCGATGGTCAGTACAGCGGCCGCAAACACCTCGTTCCAGGAGATCACAAACGCAAAGATGGCGGAGGCTGCCAGACCAGGCAGTACTAACGGCAGTATGACTTTGCGAAACGCCTGCAGCCGATTGCAACCGAGCGTCCAGGCTGCCTCTTCAAGCTCTATAGGGATACCTGAAAACAATGAAAAAGTGATCAGCACGGCAAAGGGCAATGCCAGTGTTGTATGAACAATGGCAAGGCCGATGACCGTATCGTCCAGCCCTACGCGAATAAAAAGAATAGCCATGGGTAAGGCCAGCAACGGAAGCGGAAAGGCGCGAGTCATTAGTACCAGCACTCGAAAAGCGTTCTTGCCTCGAAAATCAAAGCGTGACAATGCGTAGCCTGCAGGTGCGCCAACACTAATGGCCATGATCATGGTGGCGAATGCCACCTGAATTGAGTTCCACAGCGCATTACCAGCGCCATGAAAAGTCAGAAAAAATTGAATATTCTCGGTATTGAGCGACGGGACTACAGGCTTTGGAAAGCTGTTGACCTCGCTGGCTGTCGAGAGTGTATTGGATATCAGTAGCCAGATAGGCACGAGTACCCAGCCACACAGAACAACGGTGGTGGCAATAAATACCCAATGTGCCAATCGATCATTACCAGCCACTCGGCCCCCGGCCGTGCTCATGTGGTTTGCGCGCCTTTTGGGGTGCGCAGCAACCCCATAATTAACAGGGTAAATGCAATGGAAATAGCAAGAATCAGCAACGCATAGCTGGCGGCTATATGCGAATCCTGCAACTTGAACTGCCAGTCGTAAACCTCTCCCATCAGCACAGGCAGGTTGGTACCGCCCAGTGCTGACACCACGGCAAATACCTCGAAGGCCAGTATTACACGTAGGACCAGTGCTGTTTGTAAGCTGGGTTTGAGTAGTGGCAGCGTTACCTTGGTGAAGCGCTTCCAACGTCCTGCGCCAAACACCTCTGCGGCTTCGTTATATTCTTTAGGAATAAGCCCAATACCTGCCACCAGTATCACTAGCATGATGGCGGTTGCGCGCCAGATTTCGGCTAACATCACGGCAACAAAAATGGTGGTTTTATTTTGGTAGCCCAGAAACGTAACGGGTTGCTCAATCATGCCTAAGCCGAACAGTGCTGAGTTTAGGAATCCGGTTTGATCGAATATGGCGAGCCAGATAAGACCCGCTGCTAGGTCTGAAATACCTAATGGAATGGTCCATATATACAACACCACGTCGCGGCCACGGTTCATTTTCGACACCATAGTGGCCATGAGTAATGCCAAGCTCAATTGAATAGGAACCACGGCGGCGGTCAGTAACAGCGTGTTGGTCAACGCACGATCAAACTTCCAGTGCGACGCCATGCGTTGTAAATACTGTGTCGTCAGAACGCCTTCGTCAGTGGCTATCGCCTGCCAGGCAACCAGTGAGAAAGGGTACAAAAAAAACACACACAGAAATACCAGCGCAGGGGCGAGTAACCAGTAGGGCAATGTGCGTGGGTTCATCATCTATTCAAATTGTTCATGAATGCGATTGTCAACGGTATCCGGCGCAACCATGGGCGCCGGATACTGCCAATATCATGAATAAACTGGTTATCAGCCTTGACGTTATGTGTCGCTATTCGACCGGGCAAGGACCTTCAGAAGCTGCATCGGGTGCCCAGCACGGTGCATTAGCTTCGTTCATGATGCGACGCAGCTCTTCAGCTTGGTTATCGAGTACCGCCCTGACATCCTCGCCGCCAAGCACAATTCGTTCAAAAGCATCCACATACACTTGGTTGAACTGGCCGCCTAAATCACCTAAGCCTACGGGCAATAGTCCAGGGTTGGCATCGGCTGCACCGGACATCGCCGCAATGGCGGCTCCCGATGTTTGTACTGCCGGTGGCATATCGGCAGGCAGCTCAACATCGACCACTGGGAAGAAGCTGGTTGCCTTGAGCGTTTCGATCTGTGTAGATGGATTTGTCATATAAGCCACCAGAGCTTTGGCACCCTCCATGTCAGGTGCAGTTTTGGGTATCGCAACACCTGCTACAACGGGCATGAAGCCACGACCTGTGGGACCTGCAGGCGCTGGAAACGCAATGAAGTCATCAGGCCGTTCGTTGAAAGCACCGGCCAGTCGCGCAGTGTGATCAAACGCCACCCAAACCTCTTCGCTGAGTAGCTGCTCTTGCATGGCCGAGTAACCGGTGGAACCGGGGTTAGTGACTGCCCACAAATCCTTGAAGACGGTCCACGCAGTTTCAGCTTCTGCAGAAGCAAACTTTGTAACCATAGAGTTGGTGTATGAAGGATACAGATACCCCTGGAAAAACCGATGCTTTAGTCCTTTGGGGCCTGCCGGAAATCCGAATTTAGGAGAGCCGGTTTTTTCTGCCATCGTTTTTGACCAAGCAATAAGCTGGTCATAACTGAGAGCCATGACATCGGCGCCTTCTGGCAAATGCTCTAACGCTTTTTTGTTAGCCGCCATGACATAGGTGGCTTGCATCCATGGCAGGTATTTCTGTTCATCGGTGCCTAACATACCCAGCGCCATGAAGGTGGCGTTCATAGCCGTATCGCCAAGATCGATATCTGACAGGTCTACAAGATCATCTGCAATTGTCGTGAAGTCGCCATGCAACGCACCCAGTACCGCAATTTTCCCCGAGCCTGCTGCTGTTTCTGCCTGTAGACGCGTTAACCAGGGTCCGCTGTCGTTGGGCTGAAAGTCTACGTCGCCTTCAAAGCCTGAGAGCACCTTGTCACGCATCGCTTGCGCTTCTTCCACTGGCTTGGCCTGTTTGGACCAGAACAATAGCTCCTGAGCTGAGGTACTGCCGCTCCACAGTCCGGCAGTGAACAGGGCTGCCAGCGTTGTCTTTAAAAAGGGTTTCATGGTGTCGTTTCTCCTAGAGGTGATCACTACGGATGGATGCACACTGTTGTGATAAATGGTGCGTGAAAGGTTTGTTATATAAAAATTGACGATCAGTTACCCGTTGTGTACTCGTGCCGTACGCCCGGGGCAGGGCCGTGGCTGCCGCGACGAATCAGCGTCGCATCAAGCAGGTGCTGGGCAGGGCGCTGACCGCTGCCTGACGTGCCGTCGATCAGATCGACGAGTCTGTGTCCCAGCTCCAGTGCCGTTTCGCGCACGCGCTGGTCAAAGGTTGTCAGTGTTGGTCTGACCCATTCGCTGGCGGGAAGATTATCGAATCCGATGACGGACAACTCTGACGGCACATCTATGCGCAGAGCCGCAGCCTGTTCAAGTATTGATAATCCAATTTCATCGGTCAATGCCAGAATAGCGGTCGGTCTGGTATGACTGGTGAGCATGGTTGATGCGGCGCGGGCTCGTGCGGCTGGATCGAAACGTGGCGTTCTGCCTATAGCCAGCGACACCGTCGCATCGTTACGTTGTTGGATGGCTTGCATCAATCCGGTTTCACGAAAGTGACGAAAGCTCATCGGTTCTTCAATGGAGATCAGACCAAAGCGACGATGACCTGCGCTATAGAGTTCTTCAAAGGCTGTTGCAAAAGCCGTTTCACCGTCAGTATCTACCCAGCAGCGTGACGGTGCATCGTTTAATGTGCGACCGTGCGTTATGAACGGGAAACCACGCTCGTTAAGATAGTCCACGCGTTCATCGGATTCACCGATACGGGTTAACACCATGCCATCGGCGCGGCCAGATTCAACCACATGCTGCAGCACTTCCAGTTCGCTTTGCGCAGGCCCAACCGTTGCCAAGAAACAATCGCGGGCCCGTGCCTGCAAACCCTCACCCAGGCCTGCCAGAAATTCACTGAAAAACGGATCGATTTGCGGTCGGTCACTCAAAGGCAGTAACAGGCCGATAAACCCGGTTTGCCCGGTAACCAGAGATTTACCAGCGCTGTTGGGTACATAGCCCGCTTTTTTGGCCGCCTGGTGAATCCGTTGCCGAGTGTCGTGTGCCACATCGGAGTAGCCTGCAAGCGCCCTGGAAACGGTCGTGATAGACAGATCCAGTTCACTGGCAAGTTGACGAAGGGTCGGTCGACGCATTAAAAATCAGCAGTATCCGAAACGTTTAGGAAGACTAACCTTACTGATGAGTCTTGGTCAACAGTGTTTTGAGTTTGACTATGAAATAGATGGCTTGGAGTCGTGTGGCAGCACGCCAGGTAATTTTTATTGAGTTTGTCACGCGATATATGGCAGCCTTGCCCGCGTTGATGACAGTGACGAAATTGGAAGACTGAACATGCACATTGGTTTTATCGGATTAGGCAACGTAGGCGGCAAGCTGGCAGGTAGCTTGGTTCGAAATGGCTTGAACGTTACGGTCAGGGACCTTGATGAGGCGGCGGCCTCCGAGCTACTCGCAGCCGGTGCTCGTTGGGGCGATAACGCTGCCACCATGGCCGCTGAGTGCGATATCGTTATTACCTGCCTGCCGTCGCCCGCCATCAGTGCGAAGGTTGTTGAGGGGCCAGAAGGGCTGCTTGAAGGTATGACGCCAGGTACTATCTGGGCCGAAATGAGCACCACTGATGAGGCGGAGGTGAAACGCCTTGGGTCATTGGTCAGTGCCAACGGTGGTCATGCGGTGGATTGCCCTGTATCCGGTGGATGTCATCGAGCTGCTACTGGCAATATCGCCATCTTTGCTGGCTGTGATCGCGCCGTGTTCAACACCTTATTACCGGTGCTCAAGGCTATGGGTCGGCGCATTCTTCACACCGGTGAACTGGGCTCGGCATCGGTGCTTAAGGTGGTGACCAACTATCTGGCAACGGCAAATCTGTTAACGCTGTGTGAAGCGCTGGTAACCACCAAGGCGGCTGGATTGGATTTAGCCACCGCTTATGAAGCGATCAAAATATCCTCTGGCAATTCATTTGTTCACGAAACTGAAACTCAGGTTATTCTCAATGGCTCGCGCGATATTAATTTCACACTTGACCTGGTACTAAAAGATATTGGGCTGTTTCAATCAGTGGCCGACAGGGCCAATGTTCCGTTGCAGATTAATCCGTTGATGATATCGATCATTAAGGAAGGTATAGATCGTTACGGTATGCGTGAATGGTCACCGAACATTATCAAACGTTTGGAGGAGTCCACCGGCTTAACCGTACTTGCCGACGGCTTTCCGGCTGAAATGACAGATGATGAGCCCGAAGAGCCTGGCTACGAAATAGTACCTCGTAGCCGGCAGTGAATTTAAGCCGTTACCTAGCGGCGAAAGCCTGTTTCCATCGTAAAGTAGGTTGGGTTCAAGCCGCTGAGTGGCTCCTGCAACTTTGCCAGTTCGGTTGCCGGGCCATGTACTTCAAGTAAATCCAGACTGGCGATACCTAATGCCTGCTTTAACAGCGCATCGACATTTTCAAGGTGGGCCAGAATGCCAGCTGCGCCTTGGTAACCTTCCCGGCAATGGGCGCGTTGTCCGCTGAAGCTAAAGCCGTAGAAAACCACGTCGGATTCAGATTTGGTACGTTCTACCATCTGCTCGCCTAACGCTTTAAACTCATCCAGTTTACCGTCTTGAACGGTGAAGTAGGGAACGAGTGTGCAGACCGTGTCATCCAATGCCATGTGTCTAAGTCTCCTGTTTATAAGTACGTTGAACTACCTCTTATAATTCAAATTGGCAGTATCGTGGTGTTTTTGATCTCACTGAGTGCGAATGATGAACTCATTTGTCCTAGTGATGGCAGAGTCAGCAGATCGTTTTTCATCAGTTGTTCATAGTGCTTGACCGAGCGCGCGACCACTCGCAACATGTAGTCCTGTTCACCGGACATCACGTAGCATTGCACGACATTGGGGTGCTCCCGTGCTGTTCGTTCAAATTCGTCCATGCTGGCTTTGTCATGCTGTTTGAGCCGGATAAAACAGAAAACTGTAATGTGCAGTCCAAGCCTGTCTGCATCCAGAACGACGTTGCGCTCCATGATTAATCCACTGGCTTCGAGCCGCTTTAAGCGGCGCCAGCAGGGTGTGTGGCTCAATCCAATGCGTTCACCGAGATCAGCCACGCTGAGCGTTGAGTCTTGTTGTAATGCCCGGAGTAGTTTGAGATCTGTGGCATCGGGTATATTGATAGGATAACCTTTCCGTATACGCTGGAAAATGAGGATAATACTTTCTTTTGACTGGTAATTGAAGTGTAAATAGCTAAAACTTACCTCACTGGTGAGGTTCACACTGATCAGGCGCGAGCGCTTTGCACGGCACGCATTAATGCAAGAGATCCGGTATGGGTACGTCACATTCGCTTCAAGACAAGTACACGGCTGTGTCCGGCAGTGTATTTATGACTGGCACGCAAGCCTTAGTCAGATTGCCCATGGCGCAGATGCGTCGAGATCGTGCTCAAGGGCTGAAAACAGCGGCGTTTATTACGGGCTATCGTGGCTCACCATTAGGAGCGTATGACCAGCAACTGACGATAGCCAGGGATTTTCTAGAGCCCTATGACATCCGGTTTCAACCCGGTGTTAATGAAGATCTGGCAGCCACCGCTATCTGGGGAACCCAGCAAGTTCCGCTATCGAGCCAAGCGAATCGTGAAGGCGTTGTCGGTTATTGGTACGGCAAAGGACCAGGTGTCGATCGTTGTGGCGATGTGTTTAAGCACGGCAATGCAGCAGGTTCATCCACACACGGCGGTGTCCTGTGTTTTGCAGGTGATGATCATGCGGCCAAATCCTCCACATTGCCACATCAGTCCGATCACGCCTTCATGGCGGCTGTCATGCCGGTGTTGTACCCCTCTTCGATTCATGAATTTATAGAGGTTGGATTGTTTGGTATTGCCATGTCCCGCTACGCCGGCTGCTGGGTTGGTTATAAGGTTATCTCAGACACTGTTGAAACCAGTGCGGTCGTTGCATTGGGTGATGAGATGAAAACCTTTGTGATGCCACAGGGCTTTGACATGCCAAAAGGTGGGTTGAATCTGCGCTGGCCCGATCCGCCATTGGTGCAAGATGATCGCATGCAAGAGCAAAAAGCCTATGCAGCGATGGCTTTTGCACGTGCGAATCGGATTGACCAGGTTGTTGTGGATGCACCTAAAGCCCGTTTTGGCATTGTTGCCACCGGTAAGGCGTTTGAAGATGTCAGGCAAGCCTTGGCGGAACTGGGTATTGATGAGTCTGCTGCACAGGCTATAGGGCTGAGGCTTTACAAGGTACGCATGCCCTGGCCACTGGAGCCGGAAGGCATTCGGGCGTTCTCAAAAGGCCTTGAAGAGGTGCTGATCATTGAGGAGCGCCGCGAAATTATTGAGCATCAGATCAAGCAGCAATTGTTCAACTGGCGAAGTGACGTACGGCCGCGTATTGTTGGCAAATTTGATGATAACGATCAGCCATTTCTACCGCTCTCGGCAGCCTTGTCAACGTCGAGAGTGGCACGCGCAATTGCCACGCGTGTGTTGCGGCTACCGTTTGATGAATCGCTGAAAAAACGCATAGAACAACGATTGGAATATCTGCAGCGTCGCGCTGATGAACGGGCGTCGCATGTCGCACCGATTGAGCGACAACCCTGGTTTTGCTCTGGATGTCCGCACAATTCATCCACTCAGGTGCCAGAGGGCTCCAAGGCAATGGCCGGTATAGGTTGCCATTATATGGTGCAGTGGATGGATCGCAGTACCGACACCTTTACGCAGATGGGCGGCGAAGGCGTACCCTGGACCAGTATTAGCCATTTCACCGATGAGAAACACCGCTTTGTTAATATTGGTGACGGGACGTACTTTCATTCAGGCCTGCTCGCGATACGTGCCTCGGTCGCTGCCGGTGTTAATTTAACCTACAAAGTACTCTACAACGACGCCGTGGCAATGACTGGCGGTCAGTCTGTGGACGGCGACTTGTCAGCCTCGCGTGTTGCTCATCAACTGCATGCCGAAGGTGTATCACCTCTTTATCTTGTCTCTGATGAGCCTGAAAACTATTCGACTAGCGAGTTGCCTCCGGGGGTGTTAATCCGGCATCGGGATGACATGGACCAGATACAACGACATCTGCGTGAGTGCCAGGGTTGCAATGCGATTGTCTATGTACAGACATGTGCTGCAGAAAAACGCAGGCGCCGTAAGCGGGGACTGATGCCCGACCCTGCCAAGCGTGTCATCATTAACAGTGATGTTTGCGAAGGCTGTGGTGATTGTTCTCTCCAGTCCAATTGTGTATCGATAGAACCATTGGAAACGCCGTTAGGGCGTAAGCGGCAAATAAACCAGTCATCGTGCAATAAGGATTTTTCGTGTGTGAAGGGTTTCTGTCCGTCGTTTATTACTGTTGAAGGCGGTCAACTACGCAAGCGCACAAGTCGGGTTCAAGACTTAATCGACGAGGTGCTACCAGAGCCGACAGTGCCTGTCTTGCAAGACCAGTCATGGAATATTGCGGTCACAGGTGTGGGTGGCACTGGCGTTCTGACTATTGGTGCTTTGTTGGGCATGGCAGCCCATGTGGACGGACATGCCTGCATGATTCTGGACATGGCTGGACTTGCTCAAAAAGGTGGTGCGGTGCTGAGCCACGTGCGACTTGCGCGCAAGCCATCCATGGTCAAAAGCCCACATATCGTCTCGGGCAGTGCCGATCTATTAATCGCGGCAGACTCGGTGGTAGCTTCGTCCAGAGACGGCATTGTGTTGTGTGATTCCACACGGACCCATGCGGTGGTCAATACCACCAGCGCACCGGTTGCTAGTTTCGTGCAACAGCGTGACCTTGACTTTAAACTCAACAGCGTTGAAGCGCGTGTAGCCCAAGTAACTAAGGAGCAACAACATTTTCACCCGTTTGCTCAAGCCGCTGACGAGAAGCTGGGTGACACTATTGCAACTAACATCATGATGCTCGGCTATGCGTGGCAGGTTGGATTGCTGCCGTTGAGCTTTAATGCGCTGGATACCGCTATGGCCCTTAATGGGGTAGCGGTAGATACCAATCGGCTGGCGTTTAAATGGGGTAGACAACTGGCGCTTACGCCTACGCTGTTTTCATCGTTAACAGCAGCGACCCATGTTGAGCCGAGTGTAGACGATCAAGCGCTCATGCCGGACTCGCTCAATGCGATCATTAAACACAGGAGTGCTCATCTGAACGCCTATCAGGGGCGCTCGTTAACTGAACGATATAAACAACAGTTGGCAAGCGTTGTGCAGCGCTGCGACGCGTTGGGTCTGGACGATACGTTACCGTGTCTTGTGGCCACAGAATATGCCCGGTTGCTAGCCTATAAGGATGAATACGAAGTGGCACGCTTGTACAGCCTGCCAAGCTTCAAGCGACAGCTGTCGGATACTTTCGAGGGTGACTATTCAATCAAATTACACCTGGCCCCGCCGTTTATGAATAAAATGGGTACGGATGGTCGACCGCGCAAACGCCCCTTTGGTGCATGGGTCTTGACGGTATTTAAATTCCTTCAGCATGGGCGTCGACTACGAGGTACAGTGTTGGATGTGTTTGGCTACAGTGCCGAGCGGCGCCGGGAAATGGATTGGATTACGCGCTATGAGATGGATATTGAGGAGGTTATGCGTTACCTGGAGAAACATGCATCCGTGTTATTAAATTCTGACTCAGGTGGCGAATCTCAGCGTCAAATCGTGATTGATCGAGCTGTTAATGTGCTGGAAGTACCGGCACAAATACGTGGCTATGGCATTGTCAAGCACGAGGCAATGATTGCAGCCGAAGCGCAACGCATTCGTGCTTTGTCGGCGTTGCAAGCAACGGTTGGCGAGGCGGGTCAGGTCGCTGCTTGAATGTCATGACATGTGCAATAAAACACTACGTTTTAAAGCAGTGCTGTGAAAACCACAAAGGACAACCCATGAAAGCGATGTACGATGTTTGAATCAGGTATGCGCTTTGCGCTGGGTGAAGATATCGATGCCCTTCGAGACTTGGTAGCGAAGTTTGCGCGTGAGCATATTGCGCCGCGCGCCGCCCAGATCGACAGCACCAATGAATTTCCGCAAGAGTTGTGGGTTGCGATGGGTGCGTTAGGATTGCATGGCATTACAGTCCCCGAGGAGCATGGCGGTGCCGGTATGGGGTACGTTGCGCATTGTGTTGCCATTGAAGAAATCAGTCGCGCCAGCGCTTCCGTGGCATTGTCATACGGTGCACACTCAAATCTATGTATCAATCAGATCAGTCGCAATGGCACATCTGCACAAAAAGCGCAGTATTTACCCGAGCTGATAGCAGGGACCGCCGTGGGTGCGTTGGCCATGTCAGAACCGGGTGCCGGATCGGATGTTGTGTCGATGAAACTGAGCGCGGTTCGGGACGGTGACGACTATGTCCTGAACGGTAATAAGATGTGGATTACCAACGGCCCAGATGCCAGCACATTGGTGGTGTACGCAAAAACCGATTTGAGTGCTGGTCCGCGCGGCATTACGGCGTTCATAATTGAGCGTGGTATGCCAGGGTTCTCGACCGCACAGAAGCTTGATAAGCTAGGCATGCGTGGTTCTAACACGTGCGAGTTGATCTTTGACCATTGCCGAGTTCCTGCACGCAACGTTCTCGGTGGTGAGGGACGCGGTGTCAATGTGCTTATGTCTGGTCTGGATTATGAGCGCGTAGTGTTGGCTGCCGGGCCGATTGGTATCATGGCCGCCTGCTTGGATGTCGTCATGCCGTACGTGCATGAGCGTAAACAATTTGGGCAGCCCATTGGCGAGTTCCAGCTCATGCAGGCAAAGCTGGCGGATATGTACGCAACCACTAGTGCCTGTCGCGCTTATGTGTATTCAGTAGCAGCCGCTTGTGATCGTGGTGAAACAACACGCAAAGATGCTGCGGGTTGTATTTTATACGCCGCTGAAAAAGCAACCTGGTGCGCGCTGGAAGCAATACAAGCCTTGGGTGGCAATGGGTACATAAACGATTATCCTACCGGGCGATTACTGCGCGATGCCAAGCTGTATGAAATAGGTGCAGGGACCAGCGAGATACGACGCATGCTTATCGGTCGTGAGCTATTTAAAGAATCCACGTGAAATTACACTCGCCTGTCAATCGCACCAGTGTGGACTACTTGGAAAACCGGCGGGTTCTGCTGGCCACGATAGAGGCCATAGAGTCTGTTGCTCGCACAGTGTCACAAGGTGGGCATGAGCGTACTCGAGAACGTCATGTGTCACGTGGCAAGTTGTTGCCACGAGAGCGCATAGCCAGTTTGATTGATCCTGGCACTGCGTTTCTAGAAATTGGTCTGTTTGCAGCCTTTGGTCATTATGATAATGAGGTACCGTGTGCCGGAGTCATTGCAGGTATTGCGCCGGTATGTGGCCAGGATTGCATGATAATTTGCAACGATGCCACCGTTAAAGGTGGTACGTACTATCCGTTAACGGTGAAGAAACACCTAAGAGCGCAAGCCATCGCTGAACAGAACCACCTGCCGTGTATTTATCTGGTTGACAGTGGTGGCGCGAATTTACCCAATCAGGACGAGGTGTTTCCTGATCGTGAACACTTTGGCCGAATTTTTTTCAATCAAGCATCTATGTCGGCCAAGGGCATCGCCCAAATAGCGGTCGTTATGGGCTCTTGTACAGCCGGTGGTGCTTATGTGCCAGCGATGTCTGATCA
>CALKXZ010000020.1 GCA_938003775.1 uncultured Granulosicoccus sp.
GACAGAGCCCTATTGGATTGCACGCAATCGGGGTCATCGGCTTGTCAGTGAGGCGAATATGGCTGCAATTATTTGATCAGCAGGGGGCAGACACGGCATAAACACCAGGTCCGTTAGTTTGAGCACGCTGTAGCGTAAACATAAATCATAGGGGGCGAATTTACCTGGCAATAGGGTACAGATGCAAATCTGTTGAGAAATATTCCCCGCAGCACAAACGTGTGACTTGCGATTATCAAATATTTTTGGCTGATCAAATCAGGAGCAACGGTGCCTTATACAACCATATTGGTTTGGATCACTGGTAATCATTGATGTTCTCATTCATGAACTGTATCGAGTCACTAAAGTAGGTTGCTTGTTAGGCTTAGCACCTTGTGCATCATCAAGTGAAAGATAATAGGTTCGTTGGAAAGACAATGAGGTTTTGATTTTCTCTGCTTGCCAAATACATCTGCGGTAAAACTCACGCTTAAATCTTGGTATTTTTACAGCAACTCTACAGGTTTACATATAAGCAGTTTTTACTGTTATTGGTCTGGTTATTAGTTTGATCAAGATTGCAGCAGACCTGCATTGTGGGAATGTTTCCTTGTGTGTTAATGCGCCTTAGCTGATTGTTCTTGATGTTATAGAGAAAACTCACTCTGACAAGGGTCAATCATATTGTCTACTTGTGGTTTGCTGTAAACCATCTTACAAATATTTATACACCGCGTTTTGTCTAGAATATTCATCACAGAAATTCATTAGAACGTTATTAGATGGGCCTTTTAGTATAGAAAAAATTCAATCACATTTTCGGCGATTAGTTCATTGTGCTCGCAACCACCTGATAGAGGCTCTGTTCTACATTGACTCGTATAACAACTGCATAGTACTGTTTTGTTGTGCAGTGCAAGACGCACAAATATTTTTACGCTGATAACAGTTCATGTTGTATAGATTCTGGTTTATCGGTTTTCCTAAAACTAATACGAAAGGTAATTAATCATGCGTTTGATAACTACAGAAGAAATGAGTCAAGTTACTGGTGCTGCTGGCGGACGTCGAGCTGCTCGTCGCCCTAACCGTGCAATCGCTAGTATAGGCACAAGAAATTTAACAGGACGTGTAAATTCACGTGGACCTCGTGCTGGTGCCGCCGCGGGTAACGGCGCCGACGGTGCTGATGGTGTAAATGGCGTGAATGGCGGCAATGGTGAAGATGGCCAAGATGGTGTGAATGGTGGTAACGGCGGTAACGGCGTTTAATGCAGCTAGCGTAGTTTTCTAGAATGACATTGATACGTTAATCGTAAAAATGTAAAGCACTCTGCGAGTGTAAAGACGGGCGCTCCTGCTTTCCATGCTGGAGCGCTCTTCGTCAACGTCCGAGTTCTATGATGACTCATTGTCGACACTATTTACTTATTGTTTACTAGAGACAATGCCGTATAGTTTGTATTAAATCAGGAAGGCTGATATCTCTGAGTGTTTCCATAGAAGCTGCTGCTGCATTCGACTAGAGTTGTAAAAGAGTTTGTGGTAGTTCCAAGGCTCAAAGACTTCGAAGGTTCAGCAAGCGTAGTGTTGCGTGTTGAAGAATCCGTCGATAGCATGGGGCCTGTTCCAATTCTACCCCATGCCCACTCCGCTATTGATATTTGAACACCAACGGTAAAACAAAAAGGACAACAAACGACCAAACAGTGTATACCGGCAAATATCTAGCAACGGCTCGCTTCAGGTTACTTACATTTTGACTGCCACGCGATTGGACGACATAGGTCCAGAGCAAGCCGATCAAATGAAAAAACACAATGATATTCGCACCAGTGACAACCACGCGATTTACGGTAATGCCTTCGTCTGACCAACGATACAGAATCGCAGCTAACGCTGCCGCATTGAGCGCTAGCGTTGCCACTAAAAGCGCGATATTGACAAAATCTGATAGTCGAGAACGTCCAGCGTCCTTTTTACCAGAGATTGAAAGTACTGTAATGGCCAGTGTGATAAGCAGCAATCCATTCAGTGTAATTAGAAAATCCCGGTCAGTGAATGGGCTCCTACCACTCGTTACTGTTGCAATAAAATAAGCAATAATAGTGATCAGAAATAAGGGTGCGAACACATTGGACAGCAATGGTGCAAACGTTGTTTTTCTATGGTTGATGGAGTCATATAAATAAGTACCAACGATCGGGGCTGTGGCCAAGCCGATAACGATAATATAGTTAAAATACCAGTCCTCTATGTTCAAATCGATGTTTGAGAATAGAATCATGGTGAGTGATGTAAGCACTATACCGCCAACAAGAATTAGTAATGTATAAATCAACATTTCTCCCAGGTACTCAACGAACGCAATGCGCTGGTCTGTTGAACGCCAATTCTCACCCATAAAACATATGCCAAGCAGACTTATAGAGAAAATTGGAAAATGAATAAGAGCCATCAATACAGATGGACTGTGTGTTGCTGAATAAAGATTGTGGGGTGTAACAACAGGTCCGGGAAGAAATGCAACATACATCGCACAGCATAATAAAATGGCGGAAACAATTACAACCGCCTGCTGTATGGATTCTAGGGTAAGCAGGAAATAGCCAATCAAGCCAGTGATGACGCTGGCTGGTGCGTAGCGGGATATGAACCAAACGTCATCAATGAATGGCAATGCGTGCGTTTTGACTAAAAGTCCAACTACCATGCACAGAACTAGAAGTTGTATAAGAGAAACCTTTCTTTCCCTTTGTGATGCCTGGTACGATAACCGAGCATGCCAAACACTGAGAGTTTCGCAGCTTTGGTTGTTGTCCAGAGCATTGTCAAGTTGAGCTTTGAATTCATCAGGCTCGTTTTGATAGGCCTGCTCCAGCTGAGCATGTTGAGCTAAGTTGTTTTGAACAAAATCCTTTTCCATAGAACGAATAGTTTTCCAATATTGTGTAGATATTCACAAGGCACAGGCACGGTGGTTTGGTCAGATTGTTCCGGATTGCGCGCAGTTTCTGTAGACGAGCGTATTTGGGCTGTTACTGAGTTAACCTGACTTTCTGTAGCAGTGACAATCGCTATGCTTGCACATAGCGTAACTGCAGAGAGACGCTGTTTAGTGACAAATTAAAGGCGAAAAGTGACCAATTATGATCGAAACCATGGGTTCATCGTAGTGGGTATTCAATCGCACGAATATGCCCAGTAAATAGGACATTGCGTTAAGGTGCGCTTGATTTTCTGTGATCAGAGCTACAGCGCCGGGAGGGGGCGAGTAACAGGTATCATGTTTTGTGTACGTCCAGCATAGAAATAGGGCGCTCCCAACTGGCCTCAGTGCGTCGGTTTTCGATTGAAAAGTACCCAAATTTGATATTGAATCAGCAACCAACGGGTCGTTTATCGCGTCTATCTAAAATCGCAGTCTAGGCACTTCTGAGTATATTCTCCATCTTTTTACCTCTGGCCAATTCGTCGACAAGCTTGTCGAGATACCGCACTTTTTGAGTCAGGGGGTTTTCAATTTCTTCGACTCTGTATCCGCAAATGACACCCCGTATTAAAGAGGCATTGGGATTGAGCTTGGCTTTTTTGAAAAAAGTCTCGAATGTAATCTCATCGTCAATGTGTTTTTCCAACTTGAAAACAGTGGAAAAACAGACGCCCGAAGATCTGGAACTGCACGTTACTTTTGATAACTACTCAACCCATAAACATCAAAAAGTCAAAAACTGGTTGAAGCGTAACAAACGAGTGACACTTCACTTCATACTAACAAGTTCTTCATGGTTAAATTTAATAGAGCACTTTTTTGGCTTGATCACAGACAAAGCTATCAGACGAGGTGTTTTTTGTTCTGTTGCAGATTTGGAGGAGAAGCTAATGCAGTTCATTGCCAAACATAACGCAGATCCAACCCCATTCGTCTGGACTAAGTCTGTATAAGTCATTATTGAGAAAGTTGCTCGAGCCAAAAAATCAATTATTCATGGTGTTTGATAGTTGCACTACACTAGCCATGC
Source organism: uncultured Granulosicoccus sp. (assembly GCA_938003775.1). Taxonomy (GTDB): domain Bacteria; phylum Pseudomonadota; class Gammaproteobacteria; order Granulosicoccales; family Granulosicoccaceae; genus Granulosicoccus. Next base: position 4,005 of record CALKXZ010000020.1, read on the forward strand.
GTCGCAGTTTCGGCTTTCAGTTTCAATCGGCGGGCACCGCGTTATTGTCGTTTATCGAGTACATGGAAAAACGCAAAGCGCCCTACATCACCAACGAACTGGCCTTGTCCTGGGTAACGATACCGAGGAACACAAAGGCTAGTCATTTGGCAAATCGACTCGGATTCGTGCGCGGCTTTGCCAAGTACTGCCGCTCTATTGATCAGCGTTCGCAGATTCCACCTTCTGGATTACTCGCTTCTGGCAAACTTCGATCTAGCCCCTATTTTTTTAATGATGCCGACCTGGAGCATCTGCTGCAAAGGAGTCTGGCGCAAACTGATTATACCCTCGTGGCAAGTAGTACAACTTATTGCATTCTCAGTCTGTTGAGCGTGATCGGCCTGAGGATCAGTGAGGTCTTGCGACTCAATGTGTCTGACTTTGATACTGAGCAGGGCATTCTTTGTATTCAAAATAGCAAGTTTGGTAAATTACGATTAATTCTGTTGCACCAATCGTGTACTGATCTATTGACACAACACCTTTCGTCTTCCACATGCGCTAAGCATGAAACAGTTCCACTGTTTTGCAATACGAGTGGCAAGAGGTTGTCTTACGATAATATTTATTGCCGATTCCGTCGTCTATCGCGTCATTTGCCCGATCAACCGGGACGCAGGCGTCCTCGTTTCCACGATCTTCGCCATCGATTCTCAATAAAGACACTATTGAATTGGTACAGCGAAGGAGCTGATGTTCAGCAATTGCTACCAATTTTATTAACATACATGGGTCATGTCGAAGTACGTGATACGTACTGGTACATAAGTGCGTGCCCTGAGCTGATGGAGGGCCGCAAAACAACGTCTTGACTCTCGCTGGGAGAATAGAACATGAGCGCCGAAGCCATCTTTCCGCCTTATTGACACAGTCTAAGCGCTTATGGAGTGCGTAGTGGATCATGCCAATCACTCTCCGGTGGAAATTGCTCTTCATC
>CALKXZ010000021.1 GCA_938003775.1 uncultured Granulosicoccus sp.
AGCCAGAGGGTGCAGGACGTTCGGTGGGGCAGGCACGCTGATGTGTGGGTTGTACTTTCATAACAGGAAACGCGGTGTATGAATTTCCTGATGTGTGGGTTGTACTTTCATAACAGGAAACGCGGTGTATGAATTTCGGATTGAGTGAAGAACAGACGCTGATCATTGATACCACGCGTACGTTTGTAGAAAACGAATTGTATCCGCACGAGGCACAGATAGAGCGCACCGGCCAGCTGGATATGGATCTGGTCAAGCAGATACAGACAAAGGCAATAGAGGCTGGCCTGTACGCGGCCAATATTCCTGAACAACACGGTGGCGCAGGCCTGGATACACTCACCTGGCTGTTGTATGAAAAAGAACTGGGCAAGGCGAACTATGCATTGCATTGGACGTGTGTGGCTAGACCCTCCAACATTCTGTGTGCTGGCACTGAAGAACAACAGGCACAGTATCTGGCACCCTGTGTTGCGGGTGAGAAGTGGGATTGTCTGGCTATGTCTGAACCCGGTGCTGGTTCTGACTTGCGGGGAATGCAAGCCACTGCTAAGCCTGATGGCGATGACTGGGTGCTTAACGGCACCAAGCATTTTATATCGCATGCCGACATTGCTGACTTTGCTATCTGCTTCATGGCCACGGGTGAAGAGGAGACACCGCGTGGCAAGAAGAAACTGATTACTGCATTTTTTGTCGATAAGGATACGCCGGGCTTTCATGTACGCGACGGGTACCGGAACGTATCGCATCGTGGGTATACCAATTCAATTCTCGAATTTGATAATTGCCGTATCAACAAACGCCAGATGCTCGGCGAGTTGCACCAAGGTTTTGAGGTTGCCAATAACTGGCTCGGGGCAACGCGCTTACAAGTGGGTGCTACCTGTTTGGGAAGGGCAGAGCGGGCGTTTGCCCATTCAGTCGAGTATGCGGCTCAGCGCAAACAGTTCGGTCAGCCCATTGGTAAATTTCAAGGGGTCTCGTTCAAACTGGCTGACATGGCCGTCGATATGAAAGCGGCGGAACTCATGATTCTAGAAGCGGGTTGGAAATACGATAACGGTTCCGTTTCTGATGCTGATATGGCGATGGCAAAACTGAAGGCCACCGAAATGTTGGCGATGGTAGCCGATGAAGCGATTCAGATACACGGCGGCATGGGGCTCATGGATGACCTGCCGCTGGAGCGAATCTGGCGTGATGCGCGAATCGAACGTATCTGGGAGGGTACGTCAGAGATTCAGCGACACATTATTTCACGCTCATTGTTGCGTCCATTGGGTGCGTAAAAAACTACACAACGCTGCGAACCGCTGGTTTGTCACCAAAGCTTATCGCCATTCTGTTCATACAGTTCATTAACGACACAATCAGAGTCAGATCAACGGCTTCCGAATTAGAAAAGTGTTCAAGGAGAATTTTCAGATGCTTTTCTATTTCAGTTTCTGTTGAAATATTTGTGACAGATTCAGCCCAACTCAATGCTGCGATCTCCCTATCCGAAAATAGCGCACATTCTTTCCAAACAGGTAAGCAGTCCAGTGATTGTTGCAGCACACCAGCATTTCTGGCTTCATTCGAATGTAGGTCTACGCAATAAGCGCATCCATTAATTTGAGACACACGTAACTCAACCAAAGACTTCAATTTAGCGTCTATTAACGGTACATGTTTTTTAACTGAGAGTAGTAAATTAATAGCACGAGCGTTGATAGCGAAATAGTCTATGGCCATCGGCTTGATCCTAATGATTGGGGAATTGATGTGACTGGAAGCAACAATAATAGCATTCCATAGATGTGATCTATATCCGGTGATGATGACACTGACACAGAGTGTTTTCCACATACCCCCGATTGAGTAAGTTCTTGCTAGATGAACTATTCACCTTCACAAAAATTAAAATTCCCTGGTAAGCGGACGATCCTCAGAATCTGGGCTACAACTGCTTTTTTGCCGATTACGTCGATGTCCACAGCTCAACCTGGATTATAGTTGATGAGCCTTGACAGGCACAGATGTGCCCGAAGCGGTCGTTGTCCAGCTTGATACGACATCTCGCTATAGAGCAACAGAAGCTAATAGTTTGCAATTTAGCTTGGTCCAGCTGAGCCGTTTTTATGTATGACTAGCAGTAATCCAGCGAAGATTATGAGTCCTGCACCGACAAGTGTCATCAGACTTGGCACCTCTCGGAATAACAGAAAGCCTATTATAACGCTGCCGACTAGCTCAAGATAAACTAGCGGTGCTAGGGTTGATGCGTCGGAAAGCCGAAACGCCAAAATAGTCAAAATATGGGCAATGGCAGAGAATAGTCCGAGGCCCAAAAACAACCACATGACTTCAATTTGAGGCACCTGAAAAGTGAATGCAGCCTGCGGGCTTAGCAGTACAGTGCCAGCGACGCATTGAAAGGCTAGAGTTTTTATTGGATCGCTATGCTGTGATGCTTGGCGCGTTGCGATCAAATAGAGACCAAAAAATAGACCTGCACCGAATGCAAAAATTACGCCCTCTTCAATATTACTTGATGGACGCAGAACAACAAGTGATCCCATAAAACCAATCACAAGACTGAGCATTTTACGCACGGTTAGGACTTCTTTCAGAAACAAAACCGAGAGAACAACGGCTATGATTGGTCCTACAAAATAGGCGCTTACGGCAAGTGCAATGGGAATTCGTGCGATTGCCAGAAAATACAGCGTCATTGCCGATACTAGAAATGCGGTTCGCACGAGATGGGCGAACCGTTGTTCATTAGGGAATAGGTTAAAGCCGTGATATCTGTATGCCAGCGGCAAAACAATGAGTGATGCGACTGCATACCTTGCCCAACCGATGAACAGTGGTGAATAGCTCGCACTCGGGTATTTTGCGATTCCATCAACAACGGGTACACCCAGCATAGCAATCGACATGAGGGCAATCCCTCGAACATTTATTGAGGTTTCTGTCAAGGCCTGGTTGCTCTGTGGCAGTAAGGAGGGTCAGTGCCTATGGCTGCCGTTTGTGTGCTTGTTCGTTGAAGGGAATCAATCACGAAATGCTACCGTCCCAGCAACACCAACCATCGCTCCTGCAGCACCTCGATTGAGCCATTTTTGAGTGTCTGTTTCGCGAAGATATCGGCGCCCTTGATCAGCTAGGGCCGTGTAGAAGATCAACACAAAACTCCAGATCACAACGATTGCTAGGCAAAAATTGACTGAAGAAATGAAGGTCAGTTTTTCCACATTCATAAAAGCTGGCAGTAGTGCAACGTAGAATCCAACCGCTTTAGGATTGCCCAGTGGCAGAAACACTGCCAGCACAAAGCTGCGGAGACCCGTCCCCCCAGTCGGTGCAACACCATCAGTTACTGGCTTGGCCGTCCAGGCCCCATACGCAAGGTAAAGTAAATAACCAATGCCAATCCACTTGATCACAAAAAAAAGAGTAACAAAGGACTTGGCCAAGGCCGCCAATCCCAACAAGGCCATACTGAAAAGGAGGAGATCTCCAAACACAAGCCCAGCGATAAACGGCAGCGTACGGGCAAGCCCAACGGATGCTCCTCGTGACATCACCATAGCCACAGCGGGTCCAGGGGTGATGGAATCAATGGTAAAGATTACAACAAACGCCCACAATAAATCTTGTTGCATAATGTTGTCTCAACAATCCAGATGTCAGTCTGTATCGCCGAGGCAATGAAAACTGATAGGTTTATAATACTGAGTTGATTGCTATCTATTGTTGGCCATCAGAAAACTACCACTTAGGTAGAAGCCACCGCTCGTGTAGTTAATGTTGCGCCTTGCTTTTTGACTTTTTAAGACACTCTGAGCTTTATATGCCACCAACCCGTATACAGAGAGCACGAATCCAGCGACGACTGCCGATGTCAATATCAGTATGGCATATTGAATGAGGTGATTGCGTTCTGGATCGAAGAATTGCGCGATAAATGCGACGTAAAAAATGATGGCCTTGGGGTTTAGCAATGCTGTTAAAAACCCCGCGCCGAAGCTGCCATAAATATTATGCTGTGGTATTGATTGTTTAATCAAAATGGAACCGTTTTGTCGGTTGGCTTCCTTAATTTGCAGTACACCCAAATAGGCCATATAGGCGACGCCCAACCACTTCACGATAACAAATAGGGTTGCTGAGGTCGCTAAAATCGTTCCGACCCCTAGCAAAGAAAGAAGAATCAAACATGAACCGCCCAGGGTTTCACCCGCTAGACAAAAGGCAGCAGCCCGCTTCCCTCTTGTCATTGCCTGACCCACGATTAACAGAACGCTTGGTCCAGGAATGAGGGAGAGAATTGCACACGCTAGTGCATAGGTTATCCAAGTGTCTAGATTCATGGTTGTATTCGGTATCCTTAGGTATGGTTAAAGTAGATCGCGTTTTACTCGGTTTGCTTTTGCAGTATGAGTGACAGATCTTAATCCTCGTGAATCCCACAATCTGATAGTCAGAATGGCTTTCAGAAATGACGTTGCCTACGATACTGGGTCAGTGTCCCAAGTGCTCTATGGCGACATAGACCAACTATGCGCGTACCGAGATTGGATCTCTTTTCTGACACCAAGAGTCTTGTCTGATCTTACCGGCTAATGACTACTTTTGCGTGTTTACTGCCATACCTAATCCAAAACCAAGAAAGCTCACTCCAGCAACACGAGACATCCAATTGCGAGAACGGCTACTTAGCAGGGTTTTTCTCATACGCAGGGCCATAAACGCATATGCCGCATGGATTGACCCAACAATACAAACGATAGTTGTAAACATGATTCCGAATTGAAGCGGAACATTACCCGTCGTATCAAGAAAAGACGGAAAAACAGCAGATAAGAATAGGATTGATTTCGGGTTGCTATAGGATACCAGCATCGCGCTTCCCACTAGGCTGATGCGCGAGCTCGACGAAGAATTTGGTTCCGTGCTATCAGAATCAATAGTAGGCAGCTGTTTGAAAGAGCTTTTAATTAGCCGCAATCCCATCCATGCTAAGTAGGCACCACCCGTTAGCTTCATAATGGTAAAAGCAGTTGGTGCCGCTTCAAGCACAGCGCCAACCCCCAGAGCTGCTACAAGTGCAATCGTGAATAAGGCAATCAAGTTCCCCAGGACCGTGTATAGCGCTCCACTGACTCCTTCTCGAAGTGTCGTTGTGACGACAAGTAAAACATTGGGACCAGGCGAAACTGATGCGATGCCAATAAAAGAGGCAAAAAGAATCCAACTATGCATTCCCACGTGCTTTTCTCCCAAAAAAATATAACGTTCAATAGACCATGCTGGCTTGATGGGCTATGAGCTTCGCGTTGCGGTCATCTGCACCAACGTCAGCCACAACAGACTGTATCAGTCTACCCGCACGAGGCAAAGGCTCAGGGTTCACTGTCGAATCTGCGTCCCGTGGCGGTGAGCACTTGAGCGCACGGTAAAAATATCGCTTTAATTCCGATCACTAGCGCAGTTACGAGAAGAGTGCCGGGTAGTTAATTGGCAGTTCAGTGACTTCCGTTTATTAAAACATGCGCACGATCGTTAATACGTAAGGTGTCAGCGTCTACTACTTGTCACTGTGTAGTTTGCCAGCTTTACCCCAATGATCATCGTCATAATTTTGAAAAAACACGGTAACAGCTTCTGGCTTTACCCCGTATGCCTCTTCAAAAGCTTCAGTGAGCCTTTTTATCAAAAGCTGCCTCTGCTCCTTGCTGCGACCTGGAGATTGCTGAATAGTTACTGAAGGCATATTTTCTTCTGTTCTCAAGGGTTATTCTGATAAAAATGATGACTCTGATAAAAACAATGTTACGTCTATGCGTTGATTGACTATTAATTAACCCAATCACTGTGAGCAAACATAGGCAGTAAGGTAAACACCAACAAGATAGCCAGACAAATATTAACAGCGCGTAATTTCAATGGATCGTTTAAAAAGCGCTTCAGTTGTTGGCCCATCAAGGTCCATAGGCAGGTCGAAAATGTTCCCGATATCACGAAAGCAATAGCTACTAGCAAAACGCTGTAGAGAGGCTTTGACGGTGGCGTATAGACACTAATAGCCGTTAACGCCATGGCCCAGGCTTTTGGATTAACCCATTGAAAAAGAGCTGCCTGCATTACAGTTAACGGCTGAGTTGATGTTGACCCGGAGCTTAGCGTTTTCGTGTTGGCAATTCTCCATGCGAGATAAACAAGATAACCAACGCTCAATAGTTTCAACACAGCAAAGCTATTATCTACCAATTCGAACAGCTGCATCAGCCCTAATCCAACCAGTAAAATCATAATGGGGAAACCGATTGCAACACCGACTATATGCGGAATACTGAGTTTGAATCCAAAATTCATCCCAGATGACATCAACATCACATTGTTAGGTCCGGGAGTCGAGCTGGTGACAAAAGCAAAGGTCAGTAATGGAATAATTGTGGATAGGTTTATCATTGTGCAATTATATGTACTAGAAAGCACAATTTGATGCCAATATAAGTTTAAATTACCCGTTATTACACAATAAATACAACTAATGGACAAAATTGACCGCGCTATATTGCGCGAACTCGAGATCAACGCTCGTGTCAGCAATTTGGATTTAGCCAAAAAAGTTGGTTTGTCAGCGTCAGCTTGCTTGAGGCGTGTACAGTCGCTTGAACAAAACGGCGTTATTCTCGGCTACCGAGCTGTCCTTAATCGCTCGGTGATGGGTGGTGGATTTACCGCAATAGTCGGTGTTGGCCTTGCTCGGCATTTAAAGGCTGATCAGGAAGCTTTCGAGGTAGCGATGTGTGCGGCAGATGAGGTGCGTGAATGCCACAGTGTTGCGGGGGCAATTGAGTATTTGCTTCGCGTTGAGGTGGCTGATCTCGACGCATACAAGCGCTTTCACACCGAAGTGCTGGGTACTGTAAAGGAGGTGAGTAGTATTGTGTCGTATATTGTTATGGCTTCACCAAAAGATCGGTAAATCGCTTTAAAAACTAGGGTCTGTTCCAGGCAGCACAACTTTTGGAGTTGCTGTTGTCCTCGATGCTCGCCAATTGTCTCTACTGCGCGTGGGAAGCTACAAGGAAATTCGGTTTTTAACACCTATTCGCTAATGGAAAGTACAATTTTACCTGTGTGGTTTTTCTCTAAAAATGCTGCTTGTGCATCTGCAATTTGCGTCAGCGGGTAGGTCTCTGCAACCAGCGGCGAAACATCCCCTTGCTCAATATGTGTTAATAGATTGGTAAAAACATTCGGACTCAGAACCGTACAGCCTAAAAGGCTCAAGTCTTTCAGGTAAAGCGTCCGAACATCCAGTTCTACCAGTG